>NZ_JBSFCF010000009.1:8658-261343 GCF_053593335.1 Streptomyces sp. NPDC002324 | reverse complement strand
CTCGCCCAGGGCGGTCAGAATGGCGCTCTCGTCGTTGGGGACCTTCTTGCTCCACACCGTTGTCCCGGTGTCGTCGACCGCGGCGAGCCAGTGATGGGCTTTACCGGCGTCGATCCCGACCCATAGGTGGGTCAGCTGCTCGGCCATGTGCGTCTCCTCGGTTCAGGCAGCATGCCGTTCGGTCCGAGGAACACCCGCCGTCAGCTCCGTAAACAGCGATCAGTGCGCAGATCTCAATCAGCGGCCAGGGCGTCCCGAAGAGCGGGGCGGCCACTCCACCGGAGCCACTTGGGCAAGCGACTTTAGAGCCACACCCCACTCTTCCGGACCGCCAAACAACTTACGGAGCCACACCCCACTCTTCCGGACCGCCAAACAACTTACGGAGCGGCTTTGGGGTGGCGCTGCTTTGGGGCGAGTGATCATGGCCCCGTAAGCTTTCGGCGCGTCGGGCAGTCTGTGGACCTGCCCGGTAAAGCACGACGTTGGGGCCATGATCTTCGAGGCTCGCGCCAAAGTGGCTCCGTAAAGCCGTGGAGCCGACCGCCCCAGCCACGGCGTATCCCTTCTCTGGCATCAGGTGGCTGATTGCCGTGCGCGCGGCACGGGCGCCGGCCGGGCTGGAGCGGGGCGGAGACAGGAGCGCAGGCCCGGCCGGGGGCCGGGCCGCGCGCGGTGAGCGGAGCGAGCCGCCTTGAACCCGTGAAGAAGGTTGTTACTCAGCAGCGGCGGGTCAGCGCGGTGGGCACGGTCATGGTCTGCCGCCAGACCGTCTCCCTCGGCCGCCCCTACGCAGGCCGGACGGTGACCGTGCACGTGTCGGACACGACGATCACCGTCGAACTGGACGGGCAGATCCGGGTCATCCGCCGCACGACCGACGTCCCCGTCCGTAACGTGAAAGCGAACAAGCCCCACGGGGCTTCCCACGTTGTCTAGGCCCACCGTCAAACAACAGCTGGGACCAGAACGTCAAGCATCACCTGGGACCCGACAAGTGGATGTGATGCGCCACAAGGGTGCGTCGTACTTCTCCGGGCGGCTGCTGATCAGCAGTTGGCGTAGGTCTTCGCGTAGGGAGCCGTTGAGGTTCAGGGCCTCGGTGATCCGGCGGAACGTCGTGTGGGTGACTCCGCGGCTCCGGGCCTCGGCTTCGAACTGGTCGAGTTGAGCCAGCACGGCCTGGGAGTCGAGCGGTACCGGTGGCTGGTCTTTGAGCCATGCGGCCTTGTTGCGCTCGTAGTCGATTTCCGAGTAGCCGCAGATTTCGCGGCTGTGTGCCTCTACCTCGTCCAGGGTTGCGCTCGTCGTGATGGCACGGGCCAACTGGTTGCGGCTCAGTGCTTCGTCCAGGTCGACCTCATGGACGGTTGGACCTTCGTCAGTGAGAGGGACGGGAAGGCCAGCGTCTCGCATTTCGCACGTGCCGCGTACACCGCGGGCTGTCGCCGCGAGCATCCCGGTTGCCTCGGAGGGGTGCCACTCCAGGACCGAGCTGATCGACTCAACGTCCTTGGCCGTGAAGGTGTGGACGAGCGGGCCGAGCATGCCGTGCAGTTCATCGGGAGGCAGTTCGCCGTCCAGGCCGGGGCCTGCCACCAGGAGGCGGATGGGCGCGTTCACCTGGCAGCACGCGGCAAGGGTGACGGCGTCGGCAAGCGGGCTCTTCAACGTCGGCTCATCGCCTCGGGCGAGGATGTCTCCGCCAACGTCCAGGAGATCGATCGACTCCGGTGACAAGTGGCTCACTAGCTCTTCGAGCTGGCGGGTGATGCCCTCGACTCCGTGGTGTGGGTCGATCAGCGCGAAGGTATGCGGGAGCTCTGCTGCGAGTCGGGGGAGTGTGGAGCCTGCTGGAGCGATCGGGCGGGCCTCGGCCGGCACTGTCCAGACTGCTGGGGTGAGGCGTTGGAGGCCAGTGAAGTTGTCCGGCCCTCGGGGGCCCGGTACCGGATCGATCAGGAGGCGGTCCCACGCGTACGTGAGGACTACCGCCTGGTCCTCGCCGCCGTAGAGGGCGGCGTGAAGCATTGCGGCGGCGACTGCGTCGCCCCCTCCTCCTGCTGCGACGATCAACCGCTTCATGCGGTTCAGCGTACGGGGTCGAGGGTTGACCACTCACTCTATAGTGGCTACTGGCCATAGCCACTTGGGCTGGGAAGATGAGGAGGAGACATGCCTCAGATCGAAGAGGCTCAGCCGAAGTATCTCCAGATCGCGCACTACATCCGTGATCAGATTCTTCGGGGTGACCTGCGGCCGGGGGACGAGGTGCCCTCGGAGCGGCAGTTGGCTGCGAACTGGAAGGTGTCCCGCCCTACTGCTGCGCGGTCGCTGGAGGCGCTGAGCCATCAGGGGCTCGTTGAGAAGCGTCAGGGATCGGGCACGTACGTGCGCAGCCTGGAGGTCAACCGGCGGGCACGGGAGCTGTACGGGAGGGCTCGGCAGACCGGGAAGATCTACACGCCCGGTGAGTACGCGGTGATTACCTCGGCCGGCTGGATGGAAGCACCAGATCACGTTGTCGAGTCTTTGGGCCTGGTCAAGGATCTGCGGGCTGTGCATCGGCGGCGGGTGACGAACAATCAGGACGGGCCGATCACGCTGTCCACTTCGTGGTTCGCTCCGGACGTCGGCCAGCGCGCCCCGAGGCTCCTGGAGCCGGAGCGGATCCAGGAAGGGACGCTCATGTACGTCGAGAACATGACGGGGCGCCAGGGGAGCTATGCCGAAGACCGTATGTGTGCTCGCAGTGCGACGGCGGAGGAGGCGGCAGACCTCCAGCTGCAGGCCGGGTCTGCAGTCCTGATCGTTCATCACGTCGTCTTCGACCTCCAGGACCGGCCACTGGAGTTCGCCGAAGCCACCTATCCGCCGCATCGCTGGGCGTTCGAGCAGGGCTACCCGCTCACCTGATGGCCTGGGAGTTGTGTCGAACCGCTTGCACAGCCCAAGTGGCTAATGCCACTATCCAGCAAGTGGCTAAGGCCACTTGGATTCGGAAGGGGGCACGGAGTGACGAGTCAGCGGCCGGACCAGGGCGCGCGTGCAACTTGCCGGGGATGTCGGGGGCGCGGTTGGAAGCGTGTCGGCTCCCGCACGGCACTGGCGCTCTCCACGGCCAATGACCGCCTCGGTGCCACATCGAAGCGACGCTGCCTCGACTGCGACGGCAGCGGCAAGGAGTGAGTGCGGATGGCCTACACGATCGACCGCTTTCCCTCTGCGGACTCGCCGCGACTCGGCGCCATGACCCTGCACCCTGTCGCGGAGTCCGTACCTCGGGCCCGGCGCTGGTTCCGGAAGTTCATCGCCCCGTACAACCCGGCCTGCTCGATCGACGACTGTGTGTTGATGATCTCGGAGCTGGTGACCAACGCCATTCTCTACGGACGGGCTGACGAGACCTGGACGGTGCGCGTTGCTTGGTACCGCGTGGAGACGTCGCTCCGGATTGAGGTGCATAATCCGGGGTTTCCGGCGAGTGTGCGCATGCGGCAACCGGAGGCCAGTGATGCCCATGGGCGCGGGTTGCTCCTCGTCGACTCCATCGCCGAGTCGTGGCACTCCGGTCCAAGTCGCTTCGGCGGGACAGTCGTCTCCTTCGACGTTGCCGACGCGTGGCCGTCAGATGAGGGCTCCGGGCCGGTTCTGTCCTGACGGCCTAGTTGTCGCTAGTCTGGTTGACCAGTTGACTTGGCCAATCTCGACAGGCGGCGTTCATGGCGTATGAAGTGGCGGCACCGAAGTATGTGCGCCTCGCGCAGACGCTCCAGCGCCGCATCGAGGACGGCACCTATCCGCCCGGCACTCGGGTGCCCAGTGAGAACCAGCTGGTACAGGCCTTCGGGATGTCCCGTCCGACCGTCGTGCGGGCGTTGGAGCTGCTGAAGCGTGACGGTTGGCTGGAATCCCGGCAGGGGTACGGCACGATCGTTCGGGGCCGTCCGGAAGTTGTCGAGCAACAGGATCGGCGGGGGCGAGAAGCCCTGGAGCGCGATGAGTCGCGGGCCTCGGGGCGCTTGGTCGAAGTCGCCGAAGTCCCCGTTCCGGCGCGGGTCGCCTCCGCGCTTGGGCTTCCGAAGCGAGCCAAGGTCCTCATGCGCCGCTTCCTGGTGGAGGGGGACGGCGAAGCGGTCGAGTTGGTCTCGTCGTACTTCCCTGCCGGCCTGGTCGAGGGCACCGAGCTGGCGAGTGCCGAAGCCCTGAGCGGCAGTGTGCGCAAGCATGTGGAAGCTCGGAAGAAAGTCCGCTACGACCATGTGACGGAGCGGGTCTCGGCTCGACTGCCTGAGAGTGGTGAAGCCAAGCTGCTGGGCTTGCCGGACGGGGTGCCTGTGCTCAGTGTCCTGGTCATCGCGTGCGATGCGTCCGGGCAGGCGCTGCAAGTCTCTGACGTGCTGCTTCCTGCCGATCGTCAGGAACTCGAAGACACCTATCGCTTGAACTGACGCCTGATTCAGGCGGGTTCGCCCACAACTTCACTTGACAAGTCAACCTGTCATCTCTAGCTTCGAACTTGCTAAGTCAACTTGTCAGGTGGCGAGTTGATCGACTCGAAGGAGAAATCTCTGTGCGTGTGATCCGCATTGACGCCTCGACCGCCACGATCCTGCTCACCGAAGCGCCGGCGCCGAAGGTGCGCGACCGGCAGACCGGTGAGATCGCCAAGGACGCCGTGAGCGGTGAGGCACTGATGACGGTCGGCGTCGTCTTCATCGACGAAGGCGAGTCGTCCCTGATCCAGGTCACCATCCCCGAGAGCGGGGTGACCGACGGGCTGACGGTCGGTGCTCCCGTCTCGCTGCCGGGGCTCATCGCCCGGCCGTGGGAGAGCGTGTTCAACGGCCAGCAGCGGCACGGCATCGCCTACCGGGCCACCGCCGTGGCTCCGGGCGTCTTCCCGATGGCACAGGCGGGCTGATCGCCATGACCGACCTGGTGACGCTGGCCGAGTGGGGTGCGCCGCTTGCTGCGATAGGCGGCGGCGCGCTCTACGCCCGGCACGCCCACCCTGCGGCGTACTGGTCCACGGTCGGGCTGCCGGTCTCGGTGGCCCGGCTGCTGGCCTCGTACTCCTCGACCATGGACGCGTGCGGCCTGACGGTCCCGCCGTCCCGGTGGCGGGCGCTGGCCGTCAAGGCGGCCACTCGGCGGGAGATCCGGCCGGTGCCGCCTCGGCGGGGCATGATCCGGCCCACCTCGACCGGCCTGCGGCTCCGGCTGCGGCTGGCTCCGGGGCAGGAACCCGCGGATGTGGCGGCCTCGGCCGAACGTCTGCGGCACGCCTGGGGCGTTCACGCCGTGTACGTGCGGGACATCAAGCCCGGGGTCGTGGAACTGCGGCTCGTCGGCTTCGACGTCCTGCGGAAGGTGCGAATGCCTCGCAGGACCGGATCCGGGCCGCTTCGGGTGCCGGTTGCTCTGCGCGAGGACGCAACAGCCTTCGTACGGGACACCGCGCCGTTCCGCATCAACTCGTCCTCGGCGCCACGCTGTCGGGCAAGTCCATGTTCCTGCGCAACCTGCTCACCGGGCTGGCCGCTCAGCCGGTCGTCCTCGTCGGAATCGACTGCAAGCGCGGTGTCGAGCTGGCGCCGTTCGCGGCTCGGCTCTCCGCCCTGGCCACCGATCCGGTACAGGCGGCCGAGCTGCTGCCCGTGCTGGTGAAGGAGATGGAGGACCGCTACGACCTGATCAAGGCCCGGCAGGGCATCGGCCCCGGTACCCCGGATGAGCTGATCACCTCGGACATCTGGGGCCTGCCGGACGACGAACGCCCGTCTCCCATCGTGCTGTTCATCGACGAGGTGGCGGAACTCTTCCTCGTCGCCACCAGGAAGGAAGAGGAACGGCGGGACGAGATGGTCACCCAGCTCATCCGCCTCGCCCAGCTCGGCCGCGCGGCCGGCATCTACCTGGAGGTCTGCGGGCAGCGCTTCGGCGCCGAGCTGGGCAAGGGCGCCACCATGCTCCGCGCGCAGCTGACCGGCCGGGTCTGCCACCGCGTCAACGACGAAGCCTCCGCCAAGATGGCACTCGGGGACATCGCACCTGAGGCGGTCTACGCGGCCTGCGGCATCGCCCCCGAGCTGCCCGGCCTCGCCGTCGTCGGCGACACGTCCGGCGGCTGGTCCCGCATCCGCACGCCTCACCTCTCCCTCGCCGAAGCGGCGGCCATCTGTCGCGAGACGGCCCACCTCGCACCCGACGTGCCCGCGCTCGCGCCCTTCCGCCCCTACGTCCCGCCCGCGCCAGTGGAGACGTCCGGGCCGCCCGTAGCAACTCCTCACCCCGTCGCCGAGTAGCGCACCCGCTCCCACGGTCGGCGCGACCGTCCCGCGCCACGTCCCTACCCCACCCATGCCCGAAACCGGAAGGAGTCGCGCCGTGCCTGCTGCCCTGCCCGTCCGTGTGGACGCCGTACTCGTCCAGGCGCTCATCGCCGCCGCGCTGTCCTTCGCCCACCTGCACGAACTTGCCTCCGCCGCCGGACAGGACGGCTGGAAGGCGTGGGCCTACCCGGTCTCCGTCGACCTGCTGATGGTGGCGGCCTGGCGGCGGCTCCGCTCGGGGGAGGCGAAAGCCGCCGGGTGGTGCTGGTTCCTCGTCGCACTGGTCGCCTCCCTCGGTGCCAACGTCGCCACCGCTGGGCTTCTCGACCTGGAGAACGTGCCTGCCTGGCTGCGCATCGTCGTCGCCGGGTGGCCCGCGGTCGCTTTCCTCGGCGGCACGCTCCTCGCCCACGGCGCACCCAAGACACCCCGCGCCATAGCCGACACCGAACCACCCTCGACCATCACGGACCCGGCGCCCCAACCGGCCACTGCCGCAGAGATGGCGCCGCCCGTGGCCGTGGCCGAGCTGCCATCTGTCGAAGCCGGGTCGGCTCCGCCCTCGTCCGCCCCCGTACGGCCCACTTCCGTACCTCCTGCCCTCGTCGCCCTCGCTCGCAAGGTCGCCGACGAACACCACGCCCGCACCGGCACCCCCATCGACACCTCGACCCTTCGCGCCCGGCTCGGCGTCCCGATGCCACTGGCCGAAGCCATCGCCGCTCAACTCATCTGACTCCGGAGGACTTTCCACCTTGCGACCGTCCACGCTCCGCGCACTCAAGCGTGCCGCCGAGCTGACCCGACAGAACCGCCTCACCGAAGCCGTGCTCATCGCCGAACCGGTGATCCTCACCGCCGACACCTACGAGGGCGACGAAATCTTGCGCTGGCTCGCCGACCACGTCACCGCCTTCACCGGCGAAACCCCCAACCACCAGAAGGAGAACCCCTGATGCCCGCCAACCGCCGCTTCCGCAACCTCGTCCGCATCGGTCCCGTCCAGGTCGGCACCTACTACGACGGCCGTGGCCGCGAGAAGCACACGGCCGCCTGCACCGCCCCGCGCTGCGGCTTCTCGACCGACTACGACAGCCGGGCCGCCGCCGAGCTGGCCGCGCGCACCCACCGCTGCGCTGTCCGCTGAGCCGAGACGACACCCGAGGAGATCCCGTGACCGTCTCGCTTCCGCTCGTCTTCGTCCTGGGCGTCATTGCCTGGGCCGCAATCAAGTTCCTCGGCGTCCGTCTGTGGGTCGCCGCCGTGATCGCGCTGTTCGGCTTCTGGCTCTCGCACACCGTCCTCGCCCCGGCCATCGAGTCCGGGACCCGCTCCGGGGTCGACGTCGTCAACGGCAACCGCGACTGAGCCAACGACCACACACGACCGCAGAGGAGACCCGCTGTGTTCTGTCCCAAGCTGCCCGACACTCCGCACGTCCCGAGCATCACCACCCACATTCCGCAGAACCACGCCCCGGTTCCGGCTCACTCCGCCGGCCGCCCGATCGCCCCGTTCGTGGGCGCCGGTGTCGGCGCGGTCGCCGCCGTGCTCGTCGTCGGCGTCGTCCTCACCGCGCTCCTGGCGGCGGTCGCCGTCTCGGCCATCTCCGTGGCCATCGCCGCCGTCGTCCTGCGCTCCCTCGTCAACAACGCGCACAAGCACTGACCGGCCGCCGGGGCGGCAACAAGCCGCCAAGCATCCCGCCGCCCCGGGGCCGTCCCTCCCAACCGCCGAAACAGCCGAAAGGAACACCCATCATCACCCGGCAGACTCCGCCCCCGCTGGCGGAACTCTCCATGCTCGCCTCACTCGGCACCCTGCCCGAACTGGCCCGCCAACTCTCTGGCCTGGGCGGCTGCACCCACCCCGTACGCCTCGACGGCCACCGCACCGAGTACGCCGTCGACACGACGACCGGTGAGGTCGGGCGCGTCCTGCACCACCTCGACTCCACCGCCCTCCCCGCCGGAAACCTCCTCGTCCGCTGCAACAACCGTCGTGCCACGCGTTGCGCGGCCTGCGCGGAGGTCTACCGCCGCGACACCTTTCACCTGATCACCGCCGGACTGTGCGGCGGCAAGGGCACCCCCGAACAGGTCGGAACGCACCCCCGCGTCTTCGCCACCTTCACCGCGCCGGGCTTCGGCCCGGTCCACAACCGCCCCTCCAGCGGACGGCCATGCCACTGCGGCATCCGACACGACGACACAGACCCGGTCCTCGGCACGCCCCTCGATCCGGACACGTACGACTACGAAGCGGCCGTGCTCTGGAACGCACACGCCGGCGACTTGTGGCGGCGCTTCTCCATCTACCTGCGCCGTGAGGTCGCCAAGCTGGCCGGCCTCACGCAACGCGCCTTCCGCGACCACGCCCGCATCTCCTTCGCCAAGGTCGCCGAGTACCAGAAGCGCGGAGCCGTCCACTTCCACGCGGTCATCCGCCTCGACGGCCCCGAGGGCGGCGACACCTCGCCCCCGGCCTGGGCCACGGCCGAGCTGCTGAGCGACGCCATCCACGCCGCTGCCACCGCCGCCTGTGTCAGTGGTCCGACTGTCGACGGTCGGGCCCACACGTTCACCTTCGGCCGTCAGCTCGACGTCCGCCCGATCCGCTCGGCCGACTTCGACGGCGGCCAGGAGCTGACCGAGCGAGCCGTAGCGGCGTACATCGCCAAGTACGCCACCAAGGGCGCCGAGACGACGACCGGCACCCTTGACCGGCCGATCCGCTTCCTCGCCGAGCTGGCCGGGGCCCGGATCACCGACCACGCCCGCCGCATGATCCGAACCGCCTGGACCCTCGGCGCACGCTCCGAGCTGGCAGACCTCCGCCTACGGGCCTGGGCGCACATGCTCGGCTTCCGCGGCCACTTCTCCACCAAGTCCCGCCGCTACTCCACCACCCTCGGCGCCCTCCGCGACGCCCGCGCCGACTGGCGCCGCGCCCAGGCCGCCCCGCCCGCACCCCAGGACGGCGAAACCACGCTCGTCCTCGCCCACTGGGTCTTCGCCGGTACGGGCCTCAGCGCGGGCGAGACCTGGCTTGCCGCGTCCCTCGAACCCGCCCCCGGAACGGAAGGAGAACCGACCACATGAACAACCGGGTCAACACCAAGGGCAAGCAGACACCCCGCGACAGCCTGATGAGCAAGGACGAGTGGATCGCGAAGCACTTGCGCAGGGCTCCGACCAGGGACGACGAATGGGTGCACCGGCTTCGCGTGCTGCAGGGACGGGCAAAGTGAGGGCTTGCAGAGTTGCCGTCTACACCCGGATCTCCCGGGACGACGAGGGCGACGGGCTTGGTGTCGCGCGTCAGCGAGAGGACTGTGAACGGCTTGCTGACCTCCGTGGCTGGGTCGTCGCCAAGGTCTACCAGGACAACGACGTGTCGGCGTTCAAGCGGAACGTCCGGCGGCCCGAATTCGAGCTGATGCTGAGCGACTTGGCAGACAGCTTGATTGATGGCGTCGTGGCCTACGACCTGGATCGGCTCGCCCGTCAGCCGAAGGACCTCGAACGTCTTATTGACCTGTACGACGAACACAAGCGGCGCATGTTCGCGACCGTCACCAACGATGTGAACCTCGGAACGGCGGATGGCCGCACCATGGCTCGCATCATGGTGGCGTTCGCCAACAAGTCGTCCCATGATGCCTCGCGCAGGATCCAGCGCAAGCACCTGGAGCTGGCGCGGCAGGGGAAGTCGAGCGGAGGGCCGGCGCCGTACGGCTGGCTGAAGGGCGGAATCAAGGTCGATCCCGAAGCCGCCGAACACATCCGTGCTGCCCAACAACAGCTGCTGGCAGGTGTTCGGATCGGCACTATTCGTACGGACTGGCAGAAGCGAGGGCTGGGGCATCCCCGTGAGGGGACCAAGCGGATGGCTCATCACCACCTTGAGCACATGCTGACCAACCCGCGACTGTGTGGATATCGCACCTATCGCGGTGAGGTCCTCCTCGGCGAAGACAACCAGCCGGTCATCGGCGAGTGGGAGACGATCAACACCGTTGAAGAGTGGGAAGCGGTGCGCGCTGTCGTCGCCGAGCGCAAGCAGAAGGATCCTGGCCGGACGTTTGCCCGGAAGTACCTGTTGTCTGGCATCGCGCGGTGCGGACTGTGTCACACCAAGATCCGGGGTCAGGTCAACCGGAAGTGGAAGCCGGGCTCCAGAGCCGCCAAGTTCACCTACCAGTGCTCCGTGGCCAATGGAGGGTGCGGCAAGGTCGGGCGCGTCGGTGAGCCCGTTGACGAGGTCGTCGTCAGTCTCGTACTCGCCGAGCAGAGGGAGAGAGCTGCCGTCAGCAGCGTTGTTCCGGCCGAGCAGTGGCCCAAGGCAGTTGAGCTGGCCGCCGTCGAGGCGGACCTCACTGAGCTGACGCAGGCTGCTAAGGCTCAGAAGATCACCGTTTCGACTCTGCTGCTGCTCCTGCCTGATCTTGAGCGGCGTCGTGATGAGCTGAAGCTGGAGCGTGGCCGCTGCAACAAGGAACGGCATCAAGCCGATGCCCTGACCGCTGACATCGGCGAGGACTTCCGGTCCCTGCCCATCGAGCGTCAACAAGCGCTGATCTTGCACAGCCTGTCGGCCGTGCTGATCCATCCGGCGGGGCGGGGGCGGTGCAAGTTCGATCCGAGTCTGATCGAACCAGTGTGGCGCTGAGCTGACCTGCGGCAAGCGCTGATTCCGGTAGGCAAAGGCCCGGCCCTCGTGCCGGGCCTTTCCGCTGTCCGGGGGCGTGGTCCGGGAGGCTAGGACAGAGGACGACCCTCATAAGGTCAACGATCCCTGGAGCGTCGAACAGCCGGTCGTCAGGCGGGCCGGGCAGGTGCTCGACGCCTGAGGGAGTCTGGCCGGCGGTGACCGGTCCGGGCGGCGGGGGTGCGGTGCCGTGTTCGGCGGGTGGGTCTGTCGGCGCCGCCCGGGTCGGCCTGGGGTGCGGGGTGGGTCAGTGGGCCGGGAGGGCTCTGACGCCCCACCGTTCGAAGTCGTAGATGGTCTCGTTGATGCGGAAGCCGTCGATGGCGCCGATCCACATGAAGTCGCGGCCCTTGCCGACCGCGGCGGTGTAGATGAGGGCCGGGTCACCGCCCTCCTGGAGCGCGGCCTTCACCTGGTTGAAGGTGCACTGGGTCGTCTGGTTGCAGTTGGTCCCTGTCGCTCCGCCCGCGGTGCCCGTGAGGTACCAGTAGCCGGTCGTGGTGGCGTTGAGGTAGGGGCTCCAACTGTTCGTCACCGGGGAGGCGGGCGGCACCCATACCAGCGTGGAGTAGTTGGCGGAGGGGAGCGCGGTCAGGTTCGGGTCGATCTCGAACCTGATGTTCGGCATGTTCGTCGCGGTGCCGCCGTAGCCGACGTTCTCTCCCGTCTGGAACACGTGGAAGCCGACCTGCCGCAGACCTGACACCGGCTTGCCGTAGAAGTCGACCTCGTTACCGAAGTCGACCTTCTCGCTGGGGGGTGTCAGGGTGGTGGAGTTGTTCGCCACCGCGATACCGAGGCTGCCCCGGCCGTAGGGCGGCCGTTGTTCCGGGCCCAGCGCGTCGTACGAGCCGAACGGGCCGTTGCGCAGCTCGGCGACCGGGGAGCCGATCGTGTTCCGGGTGATCACACCCCAGTGGTCGGAGGAGCGGCCGTGGGGGCCGTTCCCGTCACCGTCCCCCTCCCCTCCGTCGGCGGTGGCGGTCCCGGGGAGGACCGCGGCGGACATGGCGACGAGCAGTGTGGCCAGGAGGATCGTTCCCCGGCGGACGCCAAAGCGAGCTTTCACGCGCACTCCTGTGGAGGTCTTCGTGGTGCACGGTCAGGACGCGATGACATTATCGGGCGGTATGTGAATTGATGGTGTGATTGTGCGGTTTATGTGCGTGGTTCGTCCATTTGATGGTTATTCGTCTATTTGTGCTGGGAGTGCGTCCGCACACGGAGATACGGCGGGGCCCCGGCGCGGTGACTGCGCCGGGGCCCCGTCGTACGGAGACGTACCGCCTAGAACGTACCCAGCTTGATCAGCGACAGGATCGCCACCAGCTGGATCGCCGAGGCGCCCAGGGCCTTCGGCCAGGGGAGGTCGTGGGACTTGGAGACCATCAGGGTCAGGAGGGCGCCGGCCGCGACCCAGGTGATCCAGCCGAGGATCTGGACGAAGGAGGCGTTGCCGCCCGCGAACATGGCGACGACCAGGCGGGGCGCGTCCGTGAGGGACATGATCAGCATGGAGAGGCCGACCGTGGGCTGCCAGGCGCCGTCGCCGCCGAGCTGGCGGGCCAGGGTGTGGGTGACCACGCCCAGGACGAAGGTGCTGAGCACCATCGTCACGGCCGTGACGAGGACGATCGGGACGGCGTTCGACAGCGTCGCGTTGATCGCGTCCTCGCGGGCGCCGTCGAAGCCGAAGACGGCCAGCAGGCCGTACAGGAACGTCACGATCAGGGCGGGGCCCCACACCGCGTAGTCGCGCATCACCAGGAACGTCTGGTTCGGGCTGGTGACGATGCCCTTGAGGAGGCCCTTCCACGGCAGGCGGGGGCCGAGCGGGGCCGCCGGGGCGTTGCCCGCCCGGTAGGTGTCGCCCTGCTGGTACGGGTCCTCGCCGACGGCGAACATCTGCGTGTGACCCGCGTTGTTCGCCGCGTACGGGTCCGCGCCGCCCTGGGGGTGCCCGCCGTCGCCGAAGTACTCCGGCTCGCCGTGGTTGCCGTGGCCCCCGTGGTTCCCGCGTGGCCCGTGGTTGCCGGGCTGCCCGCCGCCGTGTGTCTGCGGCCAGCCGCCCTGACCGCCGCTCCGGCCGCCGCCGTACGGCGGCCCCGGGGGCGTCTGGGGGTAGCCGTACGACGGGCCGCCGGCCTGCGGGGCCTGCTGTCCGTGCGGAGGGTTGTGCGGTCGCGCTTGAGGAGCGCCGTTGTCCCGGCCGCGTCCGATCCTGAATCCAGCCACGTCATCGAACGTACCTGGTCCCGGGCGGCCGCGTGCCGGGCCGGGGCCGACCGGCCCGGCTTTGCGGCCGAGCTGTGACATCCCCTAAGGGGTCGTCAGGGGTGCGTCAGGGACGTGGGAGGGACGCGAGAACCAGGTGCCCCGCAGGCCTGTCCCGCAGGTCGGCGCCGGTCCGCGTGATCGCTCGCCGACGCGTCAGTGGCTGCTCAGGTACCTGCCGTACGACAGGGCCGAAGTCGGGGACGGGAGGCCGAGGTTCTTCGGGGTGAGGGCGCGGGAGTTCGTCGCGGACATCTTCGGGAAGGCCCAGACGCCGCCGGAGTTCGCGTTCTCGCCCGGGGCGCCGACGGCCATGTCGGGGACGCCGTCCTTGTCGTAGTCGCCGGTGGCGACGGCCGCGCCGAAGGCGTCGTTCGTCTCCGCCACGCCGGGGACGTGGGGACGGTTCTGGTGGTACGGGACGGAGGTCGCCTCGCCGAAGGCGTCGACGATGCCGCCCTTGTGGCCCAGCAGCAGCGTGGCCGCTCCGGCCGCCTCGCGGGTGCCGATGGCCTCGCCGGGGGCGCCCGCGATCAGGTCGTCGCGGCCGTCGCGGTTCCAGTCCAGTACGGCGAGGGCGGCGCCGAAGCGGTCGCCGGTCTCGGCGACGCCGTACACGCCGACGGTGTCCTGGTTGAGGGTCTGGGAGCGGTACCCGAAGGAGTTCTCGTCGCCGTACTCGATGTGGATGCCGCCGCCCTTGGCGTACGACTCCGGGCCGCACGGGTCGTCGATGTTCTCGTCGGCGATCTCACGGCACTCGCCGAGGGCCAGGTCGTCCAGGCCGTCGCCGTCGAAGTCGCCGACGGCGAGTGCGGAGGCGGCGCCGTTGTCGGAGTTCCAGGTGTTGGCCATGCGCCGCTCGGCCTCGTCCCACGCCCACAGCCGGACGTGCGACTGCGTGAAGGGGGCGTCGACCGTGTGGTAGGCGAGGGCCAGGTCGTCGATGCCGTCGGCGGTGAAGTCGCCGGTGGCGAGGATCGGGGCGCGGCCGCCCATCGGGGTGGTGAGGACGGTGGTGATGACGAGGTCCTCGCCGTCGTCGACGACCGCGCGCATCGCCACCGTGTCCCTGCCGCCGACCACGATGTCCCTCTGGTGGTCACCGGTGAGGTCGGTCGCCGCCACCGACAAGCCGTACTCGGACTTCGCCGACGGGCCGGTCAGGGCGGTGGACCCCGGGCCCGTGCCCTTCTTCGCGCCCCCGACGACGGTGATCGCGCCGGCGTCGGTGCCGCGCCCGTCGATGTCCTCGCCGGGCGCCCCGACGATCAGTTCCGCCCTGCCGTCGCCGCTCAGGTCCCGCAGCAGGACGGACGCGCCGAAGCGGTCGCCCTTCTCCGGGGAGCCGGGGACCTCGGGGGTGGCCTGGCTGACCCGGATGCTCCCGTACCTGCCGAGGCCCTTCGCGCCGCCCCAGACGAGGTTCACATAGCCGGCCTTCGCCTTGCCGTTCACGGTCGCGTCGGGCATGCCGACGGCCAGGTCCGCGTAGCCGTCGCCGTTGAAGTCGCTGGTCGCGGCGGTGGGCGTCGGGGCGGGCTCGGTGCGCGGGGCCGCGGTGGCGCCCGTGGCGAGCGTCAGGGCGAGGGCGGCCGTGGTGGCGGTGGTGGTCGCCACGGTGGCGGCGGCCAGGGCGTACGTCCGTCGGTGCGTCCGTCTGTGCACGGGTGGCTCCAGGTGAATGGCCGGATGTCGAGGGTGTGGCTGGTTCACCTGTGTGACACCTGGAGGCCGTGCGGGGTTGTGCGGGCGGGGCCGGAAGAGTCCCGCCCCACGCGGCTAGGACCAGAACTCGCTCTCCTTGTCCAGGTCCTCCTGGCACTCGTCGATGTCGGTCATCTTGTCCCCGACGATGCGGAAGACGAGGCAGCCGTTCTGCTCGATCCGCCTGCCGCCGCGCTCGGCGGTGTAGCGGTGCACGGAGACGGCGTGGCCGCGGCCGTCCACGCAGACATGGCTCAGGGTGACGCTGAAGGTTCCGGCGGTCTCCTCGAAGAGCCGCTGGTAGAGGCCGATGATCGAGTCCTGGCCCTTGTAGTCGCCCGACAAGGAGTGGCTGCCGGGGACGTGGTGCGTGCAGTCCGAGGCCATCAGGCTGCGGAGGGTGTCCATGTCGCCGCGGGTGAAGGCGTCGTAGCCCTTGCGGACGAGGCTTGCGTTCGGATGTTCGGCCATGGGGATCGCCGGCTTTCCGATTCAGTGAGGGGTTGGTGCCTGTACAGGGAATTATCTCCGCGCGCAGGTGCCTTCGCGAACGCGCTGCGTGGCGTCAGCCCTGACGTGTGGCGTCGAGGCGTTATGGCTGGGTGCGGACAAGGAGGAGGATCTGGTTGTCGGTCGTCCGCTGCGACGGGGGGGTGATGGCATCGGATACGAGGCTCTGCCACGCCGAGTGCAGAAGCCGCACCGGCTCCCGAGTGGGCAACCCGGTGGCATGCAGAGCCGTGATGGCGGCGATCAGGGCGGTGCGGGCGGATGACAGTACCAGTGTGTCGGACGGCACCCTTCGGTTGCGAATCGTGGTGAGGAGTCCGGCGGTGTCGTGCACCAGCGCCAGAACTGATGAGAGACGGCGGCCGTCGTCGGTGCGCTGTGTTGTCTGGAGGAGGGTGAGCGCCTCACGTACGAGGCGAGCCGGATCTTCGGGCGGCCGCCGCTCCCACGGGCATCCCTCCGCTGTGCGGGTCAGGACGGTGTCGAGTTCCGCAAGTACGGACCCCGTGGCGCGCACCCGTCGTCGCGGCCGGTACGTGGAGAACAGGGTGCGGAAGGACGCCAGGGCGAGCCGCTGCACATCGATGTGGGATTCGTGGGTGCGGGCGAGGGCCAAGGGGAGGGCGAAGGCGGGAGCGTAGTCGGGGTTCAGAGCCTGATCGGGGTGGAGTCCGAGTGCCTCGGTGATGGCAAGGGCGAGGTCGGGGTCAGGGGCAGGGCGAGGGTTGAGGCCGGGGTCGAACAGGTCAAGCTCGGGGTCGGGACGGGGGCCGTGACGGAAGACGGGGTTTTGGGCCAGGGCAGAGGCGTGTGCCCGAGCGCGGGCGAGGTCACGGGCGAGGGCGAGGTCGGGGTCGAGCGAGAGGTCACGGTCGCGTGCCAGGTCGGGGGCGAGGGTACGCGCGCGTCCGAGGGTGCGGTCGAGGGCGTGGTCGAGGACGCGTGCGCGCTCGCGTGTCCGGTCGAACACCAGGTCGTGCGTGGGGTCGAAGTCGATCCCGAGGCTGCGTGCGAGGGCACCGTACGGTGCGAGGTCTGTCGCGAGGGCGTGAGTACGTGTCAGGTCGAGGGTGAAGGCCAGGGAGAGAATGAGGGCGAGTTCCAGGGACGCGAAATCCGGGTGGCTCCGGCGCGCGGGCACATGTTGCAGGGCTGTGGTGAGGGCTGCGGCCCAGGCTTCCACGGACCGGCTCTGCGCCGCGGGGATCCCCATGAACCGTAGGTAGAGCATGAGCTGCTCGCGGTCCGCGACCGCGATGGACCGCAACTGCTCAGGGCTGGACGTGTAGGGCCAGTGGACTCCCGGCGGCTGGTGCAGGACAGTGCTGCTGCCGTCGTGGGCCCAGACGGTGTGTTCCTGGAGAGCGGTGGCTCCGGCGGCAGCGGGTTGCCTGAGCTCCTCCAGGGAGGGAAGGCGGTAGACGGGGTCCCCGGTGACGGCATTCAGCCAGACGACGAAGCGTTCGGCATCTCCGATCCGTATACCTTTCGCCGGCCTTTGCCGCTCCTCGTCGCTTCCGGTATCGGTGATGAAGGGGGGGTGATGGCGGCCCTCAGCCTCCTCCTCGCGGACGAACAGGTCGTAGAGCGAGCGTGGCACGGCATGCGTGCACAGCGCCGTGGTCTCGTCGACGGGGATGGCCTCACGGAAGGTGCGGGTGGCCAGTACCCCGGTGCGGAGGCGCTGTCGAGCGGGGTCGGTTGCCTCTCCGGGAACCGGGGGCGCCAGCTCGGCCTCCAGGCGCTCACGGACGGCGGGGGCGACCTGGGCCTGGGCGGCGCAATCGAAGGCAAGAGCCAGTGCGGGGACGGTGCCGTTGGCCAGGCAGGCGGCGACTATGGGCGTGGCGTTGTTGCCGGCGGACCAGAGAAGAATGGTCTCGCGCCACCAGGAGACGTCGACGTTCGAGGTCAGCAGGGCGGTGTCGGCGCCGGGGGTGCTGAGTTGGGCGGCGGCCAGGTACTCCTGCAGGGTCAGGTGGGCGAACCCGTATACGCCGTGTTCCCGTTCGACGAGCAGGCCGCTCTTGCGGGCCTCCGTCAGGAACAGGTCGGCCGCCACATCGCCCGGGATCTGCTGCAGGGGCCCTCGGATTGCCTCGGCTGCCTCCGACACCGGCCAGTACCTGTCCTCGGCCCTCATCATGGCCAGCGCCAGATGCTGGGCCACCTGCTGTTTGTGCGGGCCGGTCAGTCCGGTGGCGTCGTGCATGCGTCGTGCTTCGGCGCGCCGGTGCAGCAGTACGTCGCACATCTCCGCGTACAACTCGGCGCGGCTGCCGGGCAGCTGATCTCGGTAGCGGTGGACATTGGCGGTCATCGTCAGCAGCAGCGGATTGGCCGCCAGGTCGTAGAGTGCGGGTTGCTTGCGCAGACGAGAGAGCAGTTCGTCGGCGCTTCCGTCCGCGTGCACCTGTATCTCCTGCGGGGTGCCTTGGCGGGCACGACTCTCCGTTGCGAACGACCACTGTCGGAGGAACTGCTCGATCTGCTGCCAGGTAAAGCGGCGTACCTGGAGCACTTCCGCGTTCGGCAAGGGATTCGACTCATAGCCGTGGTGGCGGGAGGTCACGACGTAAGTGTTGTCGGGGTGGCGTTGGATGCGGCCGGCCACCCAATTGACCACACGGATTCGTTCCGCCGGGTCGGCTACCTCGTCCAGGCCGTCCAGCAGAACCACGCAGCGGCCCTGATCAAGCTTTCGCGTCAACCAGTCGGCCGAGACCTTGCCGCTCAGCCAGTCGGCCGAGACCGCCACGGCCGCCAGTTCGGGTGGGTCGTCGGCCAGTAGAGCGGCGGCGTGGTCCCGGAGGTAGAGGAGTACAGGAAGGCGGCGCTTCCAGGGACGCCAGCGGTGACCGCACAGCTCCAGGGCCGTGTAGCGGGCCAGGGTCGTCTTGCCTGAGCCGGGGCCGCCGATTACTGCCAGGGTCCGCGACCGCTCGTTGCGTTCGGCGTCCCGGAGCACCGAGGCCAGGGTGCGGCGTTCGCCGACCGCCATCGAACCCAGGTATGGCTCCCGGGCCGCGTCGTGCAGCGGCTGCGGTGCGACGCTGACATCCACATACACCTGGCGCATCCGGAACACGAACTCACTCTGTGTGGCGATGCCAACAATCTCCATATCCCGGACACTGGCGCGGAGTTGGCGCAGGTAGACCCTGCGGCGACCTCGGGGGGCGGGGTCGGTGGCGGGCGAGGCCGGGCCGAGTTCCGCGTAGAGGAGGCTGACGACTGCCACCGCGTACGAGACGTACAGCCATGTCCAGCTGAGTTTTCCCTCGGACAGGACCTGGTTCGCAGTCACGCTCAGGCCCAGTGTCAGTGCCGCCCCGCCCAGGGTTCGGAGTACGCCTCGTGCGCCCGTCATTCCCATCCCCCCGTGTCGCCCAACGTCAGTCGGGCTTCGTTTCTGTACCCAGTTCACACCAGACGTACTTTCCCCGCGTGCCGTTCACCGCGAACCAACCCCAGTCGTCCGCATAGACGTTGACGAGGTGCAGGCCTCGGCCGGATGTGCCGGTCTCGGTTGGTGTGGTGATCGTCGGGGGCGTCGGGTCCGTGTCCCAGGCGCCGACGCGGATAGAGGCTCCGGACTGTCTGAGCTTCAGGGCGGCCGGGCCGGTGGTGTGGCGGAGGGCGTTGGTGAGGAGTTCGGAGGCCAGCAGCTCCGCCGGTTCGATGAGGGTGGGGAGGCTGTGGGTGGTCAGGATGTCGCGGAGGGCGCGGCGGCTGATGGCTACGGCTCGGGGGTCGTGGGGGATGTAGAGGGTGTACTCCCAGTCGGTGCGCATGGGGCTCCTGGTGAGGCGTACGGAGGGGTGGGGGCGCTGGGTGGCGGGCGGTGGCATTGTCGCGGCCGCCGTGGCAGGGCGGCGCGGTGCGCTTCCGGGGTCCCGGTGTTCCGCAGCGTGTGCGTCGCGTCACTGAAGGTAGGGGTGAATACTCACCCCGGTCAAGCTGGGCTGGGATACTGGTGCCGTCAAATTGTCGGGAGGGAAGAGCTACATGCCGGCCAGGAGCATCGTCACCGCACGTCAGGCGCGGCTGGGCGCCGAACTACGGAAGCTGCGGGAACGGACGGGGCGGTCGATCCGTGAGGCGTCCGATGCCATGGGGATCGCGCAGAGCAAGATCTCCATGATGGAGGCGGGCAATGTCGGTGTGAGTACCGAGCGCGTACGGTACTTGGCTGACCGGTACGCATGTGATGACGCCGCTCTCGTAGAGGCGCTGGTGGCCATGGCGACCGAGCGGGGGCGGGGCTGGTGGGAGGAGTACCGGGGGCGGGTGCCGTCGGGGTATCTCGACCTGGCAGAGCTGGAACACCACGCCACTCACCTGACCAACTTCGAATGTGTGCACATCCCTGGGCTGCTCCAGACCGAGGGACAGGTGCGGGCGATTTTCGAGGGGTCGGTGCCGAAGCTTACGGAGGAGGGGCTGGAGACTCGGGTGGAGTTCAGGCTGCGTCGCCAGCGGGCTCTGGAAGGAGTGCGGTACCTGGCGTTGGTGCATGAGGCGGCGCTGCGGATCAGGGCGGCTGATCGGAAGGTGGCTCGGGAGCAGTTGTCGCGGCTGCTGGAGAGTGAAGTCGCGGTGCGCGTCGTGCCGTTCGACGTGGACGGCTTCGCCGGGGTTGTCGATCCGGTGGTGTACGCGAGCGGGATGGTTCCGCAGCTCGACACCGCGATGGTGGACAGCCAGCACGGCAGTGCTTTCCTGGATGAGGAGGCGCAGCTCGTGCGCTATCGGGAGGTGCTCCGCAAGGTGGAGGAAGCGGCGTTGGAGGTCGTAGAGTCCCGGGAGTTGATCCACCGACTCGTACAGGAAGTGTGAGAGGTCAGGGCATGGCGGACGGCATAGCTTGGCAGAAGTCCTCGTTCTCCAGCGGTGGTGATGCGGCCAACTGCCTTGAGATCGCCGCCGCTCCGGAAGCGGTCCGTCTCCGTGAAAGCGAAGAGCCCGGCCAGGTTGTTCGCACAACCCCCGCCGGGCTCGCCGCCCTCATACGCGCGCTACGCGCCCCGCGTTACTGAAGCATTCCCCGGACCGCGTCGCCGTCCACCGCCATCAAGTCGGCGGTCGTGACGCCCCTCGACGAACCTCGCAGGACCATCGAACCGTTCTCCCCCAGCACGTACAGGTCGGCCTTGCCGTCGCGGTTGGTGTCGCGGAGGCGGATCGTGTGGCCGAAGTGGTCGCCGGCCGCCAAGTCGCCCGGCATGCCTGCAGTGTTGCGGGTGAGGAACTGAGAGCCCTTGGTCGTCAGGCCCGACTCGCCGCCGTAGAGGACGTGGATCGCGCCCGCCTCGCCCTTGCCGCTCAGGCTCTCGTCCGGCGCGGCCACCGCGAGATCACGGTAGCCGTCTCCGTTGATGTCGCCGGAGGTCACCACGTCGCCGAAGGCGTCGTACGACTCCGGGGTGCCGGCCATGCCGGACGTGGACTGGGTGAAGCGGGCCGACTCGGACGGGCCCTCGGACCCGCCGTACCAGACCGTCACGCGGCCCTTGACCTTGTCGTAGATCGGTGTGCCGATGGCGATGTCGCCGTAGCCGTCCTTGTCGAAGTCGGCGATGACGCCGTCGCCGCCGCGTTCGGCCTGGCCGCCGTTGCCGTTCTGGCGCTCCAGGCGGAGGGTCTTGCCCGGGTAGAGCTTCGCCTTGCCGCCCTTGATGAACCAGGCGTCGGAGGCGATGTACTCCGGGTACACGACGTCGCCGATGACGACCAGGTCGGTCTTGCCGTCCTTGTCGACCTTGCCGGAGACGACGGCGGTGGAGTAGAAGCTGGAGCCGTCCTTGTCCAGGACCGTCACCGCGCCCTTCGCGCCCGACCTGGTGATCGCGCCCCGGTAGACGTACGTCTTGCTGTCGCGGACGAGGGCCAGGTCCTGGTGGCCGTCGCCGTCGAAGTCACCGGAGGCGAAGTCGCGGGCCTCGCCGGAGACGCCCTTCGGGCCCTTGAACGGGAGGGCCGTGCCGCCGGAGAGGCCCTGCTTGCCGCCCCACAGGACGGTGACCGTGCCGTTGTCCTTGTGCGTGCCGACGTTCTCGCCGTTCGCGGCGACCACCAGGTCGCCGTATCCGTCCTTGTCGAAGTCCGCCGCCGCGCGTACCTCGCCGAAGAAGTCGTTCGACTCGTCGGCGCCGGGGACGCCCGCGCTCGCCTGGTCGACGAACTGGGTCTTCGTGCCGGGCCCGCCGGCCGCCGTGCCGAAGGTGACCAGGACGCCGCCGCCCTTGCTGTCGCCCTCGGGGCCGTACGAGAAGGCCGCGTAGTCGCGGTGACCGTCGCCGTTGAAGTCGTCCGCGTGACGGGCGGGCGCGGCGGAGGCGGAGCCGGCCGAGAGGGCGAGCGGGGTCACGGTGGCCGCCACGAGTGTCGCGGCCAGCGTGGCGCTACGGAATCGCATGCATGTCCTTCGAAGTGGGAGGAGGGGAGGGGAAGGGCGCGGCTACTGGGCGAGCTGCGCGCCGAAGCTGTACGCGGTCTCCTTGAGCCCGACGTTCGCCGCCGTGATGCTCCCGGCGCCCTTCGTGGTCAGGCCGGAGGCCGTGCCCCTGAGGACGAGGAGCGCGCCCCTGGTGTTCTCGCCGGGCGCCGCGACGACCAGTTCGGCCCTGCCGTTCCGGTCGAGGTCGATCAGGCGGACGGCGCCGCCGAAGCCGTCCTGGGTCTCGGGGGTGCCGGGGACGCCCGCCGTGTCCTGGTGGTACGCCTTGGCGCCCTTGGTGGTCAGACCGGCGGCCGAGCCGTACATCACGGTGACGCTGCCGGCGTACCGCTTGCCGTTCACGCCCTCGTACTGCGCGCCGACCGCGAGGTCGGCGTACCTGTCGCCGTTGACGTCGCCGACGGAGAGCGAGCCGCCGAAGAAGTCGGACTCCTCGCCCGTGCCCGGGACGCCGGGGGTGTCCTGGTTGATGACCGTCGGGGTCTGGGTGAGGTCGGGGCCGCCCTTGCCGCCGTACCAGATCTCCACCTGGCCGCCCAGATGGCCCGTGCCCTCCTGGAGGGCCGGGTCCTCGGGGTTGGCGAGAACGAGGTCGCCGTAGCCGTCGCCGTTGATGTCGCCGACGGTGACGCGGCCGTCGCCCTCGGCCTTCGGCATGTCGACGACGGTGGTCCTCCCGCCCTTGTACGTGTGATACCCGACCTGGCCGCCGGGGTCGGAGGCCGCGAACTGCGTGTAGATGCGCTCGGCGGCCCTGTCCCCGGTGAGGTCGCCCGCGCCCACGTCGCGCGTGGAACCGACGGTGCGGACGTAGCTCGCGCTCGCCGCGGCGCCGGTGCTCTTCTTGAACGGGCCGTTGTAGATCCGGGTCTGCCGGAGGCCGGTGACGGTGAGGTCGGGTGAGCCGTCACCGTTGAAGTCGGCCGCCGCGAGGCCGTGGCCGTAACCCTGCTCGGCGGCGATGTCGGACGGCTGCGGCAGCGCGGTGCCGCCCGACAGACCCTTCTTGCCGCCCCACAGGATGGTGACCTGGCCCACGTACGTGTCGACGCCGACGCCCTCGCCGGTGGCGCCGACGGCGAGGTCCGCGTAGCCGTCCTTGTCGAAGTCGGCGGAGGCGAGGCTGGCGCCGAAGGAGTCCTGCCTTTCGGCCGAACCGGCGACTCCGCTCGTGTTCTGCGTGATCACGCTCCGGTTGGCGGCCGAGGCGCCCGACTTCGAGCCGTAGAGCACGACCACCGCGCCGGCCGAGGACGCGCTGCCCACGTCGGTGCTCGGCGCGCCCACCGCGAGGTCGTGGTAGCCGTCCCCGTTGTAGTCGTCCGGGTACTTGGCGACCGCCGCGCCGGCGGGCGTGGACAGGGCGAGCGGCGTCAGACCGGAGGCGAGGAGGCCTGCGGCCACGAGAAAGGAACGAGTGCTCAAGGAGGACTCCAGGAGAGAGGAGGGCGCGCGCCGAGCGGACCGGCCCCACTGCCGTCGTAAAGATGTGCGAGCAGAAGACCCGTGAGAGGGCCGGAGGGTTGCACGGGAGCGCGGCGTATTTCTCCCGTTTCCCTCCCCGTCCCCCTCCTCCTCTCGTCCCGGTCCCCGCCCGTTTCCGTCCTTGACCCCGTCCTTGTGCCCGTCAGCCCGCGAGTACGTCCCCGAAGTACGCGTCGCCCGAAGGGCCGCCCACGGTCACGCCGTTGAAGGAGTTCGCGCCGGTGCCCGTGATGCCGGACTTGCCGGACTTCAACGTCCAGACGGCACCGTCGGCGGAGTTCTCGGCGTAGGCGCCCGCGACCAGTTCCGCGTAGCCGTCGCCGTTGCTGTCGGTGAGGCGGACCGCCGCTCCGAAGTAGTCGTACGCCTCCGCGGCGCCGGGGACGCCCGAGGTGTTCTGGGAGTAGGACTTGGCGCCGCTGCCGGTGAGGCCGGACTTCGAACCGCGCAGGACGACGACGGCACCGGCGTGCTTCGCCGAGCCGACGCTCTTCTGGGGGACGCCGACCGCGATGTCGGTGTACCCGTCGCGGTTGACGTCTCCCGCGGACAGGCTCCAGCCGAACCTGTCGTTCCTCGTCGCGGTGCCGGGCACGCCCGCGGTGTCCTGGTTGATACGGACCGGGGTGCGGGAGCTGAGGCCCGTGGCGCTGCCGTAGGTGACGGTGATCGCGCCGCCGACGCCGCCGTTCGGCTCGTCGGTGGACTTCTCCATGAAGTTGCCGGTGACGATGTCGCCCCGGCCGTCCTTGTCCACGTCGGCGATGACGGCGGCGTAGCCGCCGGCGACCTTGGGGCCCGCCTTGAGGCCGGAGGCGGAGCCCTTGTAGAGGACGCTGCGCGTGCGGTAGCCGTCCTTGATCTCCTGCTGGCCCATGACCAGGAGGTCCGTCGTACCGTCGCCGGTGACGTCCCCCGCGACGATCGTGTCGGTGTTGATGCCGGTCTGCTCGTATGTGTCGATGCCGACGAGTTCCGTCGCCTTGCCGGTGCGGGAGATCGGGCCCTCGAAGATGTTCAGCTCCGGGACCGCGAGGTTGGCGGCGGCCAGGTCGGTGTCGCCGTCGCCGTCGAAGTCACCGGTGGCCACGGACCAGCCCAGCTCGTTGCGGTTCTCGGGGAGGGGCGAGGTGATGTCGGTAGCCGTCTTGATACCGCTTTCGCCGCCCCACAGCACGGTGAGGGCGCCCGAATCGCCGGACGAGCCGAGGGAGCGGCCGTGCGCGCCCACGATCAGGTCCGTGTAGCCGTCGCCGTCGAGGTCGCCCGTGGTCAGACGGTCGCCGAAGTAGCCGGACGACTGCGGGGAGCCGGGCACACCGGCCGTGGCCTGGCTGATGATCTGGCGCTTGGCCGTGCCGAGGCCCTTCGCGGTGCCGTAGACGACCGCCACGTAACCGGCGCCCTTCTTGCCGGAGACCTTGGCGATGGGAGCGGCGATCGCGAGGTCGCGGTAGCCGTCGCCGTTGAAGTCACCGGAGAGACCGGAGGGCGCCGCGACGGCGGTCGCCGGGAGCGCGGTGAGGAGGCCGGTGGTGAGGGCGGCGGTCAGGAGGAGGGAGCGAGTACGCAAGAGGGCTCCAGGAAGCAAGAGGAGGAGGCAGGAAGCAAGAGGAGGAGGAAGGAGGGCACGTGCCGAGCGGACGGGGCCCGCACCCGGTCGGATGCGGGCCCCGCCACAGGCGGTGGAGCGACGGTCCGTGACTTCTCAGTTGGCCGCGTTCGCGCCGAAGACCGGCTGGCCGGAGGTGGAGACCCCGACCGCGGACGGGGCGAGGGAGCGCGAGCCGGTGGTGGTGATCTTCGTGCCGTCGGAGGGCAGGTAGAGCAGCGAGCCGTTGAAGTCGTTCTCGCCGTACGAGCCGACCGTCAGGTCCGCCTTGCCGTCGCCGGTGACGTCGGTGAGCTTGACCTCGCCGCCGAGCATGTCGTCCTTCTCGTCCGAGCCGGGGACGCCGGCCGTGGACTGGGCGAAGTACTGGTAGCCGGAGGTGGTGTTCACGCCGGAGGCCGAGCCGTACAGGACGGTGACCGCGCCTGCGTTGACGACACCGCCGAGGTTCTCGCCGGGCGAGCCGACGACCAGGTCGGCCTTCCCGTCGCCGTTGATGTCGCCGAGGGACAGCTCGCTGCCGAACCAGTCGCCGCGCTCGGAGGAGCCGGGGACGTTGCCGGTGTTCTGCGTCACCGCGACCGTGGTGGCCGGGCCGTCGGCGGAGCCGTAGATGATGTGGACCTTGCCGCCGGTGGACGATCCGGGCACGCTGGGCTCGCTGCCGTCCTTGGACGGGTCCCAGTCCTGACCGGTGACGACGTCGCCGAAGCCGTCGCCGTTGACGTCGCCGATGCCGGTGATGACACCGCGCTTCAGCTCCCGCACACCGCCGTCCGAGCCCAGGCCGTCGGCCGCGCCGGGCACGTACCAGTTGGTGTTGTAGCCGTAGTCGCCGTCGGTCTCGAAGCCGTCGACGACCAGGTCGGTCCGCTTGTCGCCGTTGGTGTCGCCGGCGGTGAGCATGATCACGCCCGAGCCCTTGCCGGAGCGGAGGTCCAGCTTGATGCCGTACTGGTCGCCGAACGACCCGGACTTGGTGATGCCGTCGCCGACGACGTACACGAGGTTCGACGAGTTGCCGATCGCCAGGTCCTCGGTGCCGTCGCCGTCGAAGTCGCCCGAGGCGAGCGCCCTGCCCCATTCGTCGTGGGACGAGGGTGCCTGGTCCTTGATGGTGGTGGCGCCGGAGAGGCCCTTGGCCGAGCCCCACACGATGAGGACGGTGCCGCCGTCGGTGTCGCCGGACACGTCCTCGCTCGGGGCGCCCACGGCGAGGTCGTCGAAGCCGTCGCCGTTGTAGTCGCCGTACGCGCTGGTCCAGCCGAACTGGTCGCCGGTCTCGGCGTCACCGGGCACGCCGGTGGTGTTCTGGCTGATGGTCGTGCGCTTGGTCGCCGTCACGCCGCTCGCGGAGCCGTACAGGGCGACGATCTGGCCGGCGCCGCTCTTGCCGCCGACGGTGGCGTTGCCCGCCGAGTACGCGACATCGCCGAAGCCGTCGCCGTTGAAGTCCGCCACGGGGTGGTGGACCGAGTCGGCCGCCGTCGCCGACGCGGCCGAGAAGGTGAGCAGACCGCCGGTCAGCGCGACCGCGGAGGCCGTCGCGAGGGCGAGTCGCAAATGCTTGCGCATGCGGGAATCTCCTGCCGCATGCGGGACGCCTGGCAGACGTCCCGCGTCAAATGGGGTGCCTTCCTGTCCGCGTTCGCCCGGATTTCACCTGGGCTTCACGGGAAAGTCGGTGAACAAGAGACCGGTGAGGTGGCGGGAGGGTTGTACGGGAGTTCGAGAAATTTTCGGGACGGGAGGGACGGGAGAGGTTGCGATGGGAGGGATGGGAGGGACGGGGGAGAGGTTGGGACCGCGTACGGGTCAGTTGGCCGCGTCGGCGCTGAAGTTCGGGGAGGCGTGCGTCGACACGCCCACGGCGGACGGGCCGAGGGAACGCGTGCCGGTCGTGGTGATCCTCGTGCCGTCGGAGGGCAGGTAGACCACCGAGCCGTTGGCGTAGTTCTCGCCGGCCCTGCCGACCGTGAGGTCCGCCCTGCCGTCGCCGGTGAGGTCGGTGAGCTTCACCTCGGAGCCGAAATGGTCGTACCTCTCGTTCGTGCCGGGGACGCCGGCCGTGGACTGGGTGAAGTACTGGATGCCGGAGTCCGTGTCCAGGCCGGCGGCCGAGCCGTAGAGGACCGTCACCGCGCCGGCGTCGACGACCCCCTTCAGGTCCTCGTCGAAGGTGCCGATCACCAGGTCCTGGAAGCCGTCGCCGTTGATGTCGCCGAGCGAGAGTTCGAAGCCGAAGCTGTCCTCGCGCTCGGAGGTGCCGGGCACCCGGCCGGTGTTCTGGGACACCGTGGTGGACGTGGCCGTGACCGGGCCGGCGGCCGAGCCGTAGGTGATGTTGACCTTGCCGCCGGTGACGGAGCCGGGCGCGGAGAGCACGTCGGGGTCGTCGATCGGGTCCCAGTGCTGGCCGGTGACGATGTCCCCGAAGCCGTCGCCGTCGATGTCGCCGATGGCGCTGACGAGGCCGGGCTTCAGTTTCCGGGCCGAGGCGACGGACAGGCCGGAGGCCGTGCCGGGTACGTAGAAGTTGACGTTGTAGCGCCACGCGCCGCCGGCCTCGATGCCGCTGACGATCAGATCGGTCCGCCTGTCGGCGTTGACGTCGCCCGCGGTGAGGTCGAGCGCGCCCGTGAACTCCTCGGACCTGATGGGCGCCTCGAAGGTGCGGTACGAGCCGGGCTTGCCCGACTCGGCGATGCCGTCCCCGAACACATGGACCGTGCTCGACGCGGTGCCGATCGCGAGGTCCTCCGTGCCGTCGCCGTCGAAGTCGCCCGCCGCCAGCGACTTGCCCCAGCCGCCGTGCCTGGAGGGCGCCGGGTCCGCCAGCGTCGTACCGCCGGACAAGCCGCGCGGTGAACCCCAGACGATCGTGACCGTGCCCGTGTCCCGCACGCGTCCGGTGTCCTCCAGGCTCGCGGACACGGCGAGGTCGTCGAAGCCGTCGCCGTCGAAGTCGCCGTACGCGCTGACCCCGCCGAAGCGGTCGCCCTGCTCGGCGCTGCCGGGAATGCCGGGGGTGTTCTGGCTGAGCGTGGTGCGGTTCTCACCCGTCACGCCGTTCGGCGAGCCGTACAGGGCGACGATCTGGCCGGCGTAGGTCTTGCCGTCCACCGTGGAGACGGGGGCCGAGTACGCGATGTCGCCGTACCCGTCGTCGTCGAAGTCGGCCACGGGGTGGTGGACCGGGTCGGCGGCCGTGGCCGTCGCGGCGGAGAAGGTGAGCAGACCGCCGGTCAGCGCGGCCGCGGAGGCCGTCGTGAGGGCGAGTCGCAGGTGCTGGTGCATGCGGGGATCTCCTGCGGCATACGGGACGTCCGGCAGCGGGCGTCCACGTCGATGGGGTGCCTGTTCCGCCCGCGTACGCCGGGAGCCGGTCGGCGGTCGGCGGTCGGGGAGGACGTCGGCGAAGAGGAGACCATCGGAGGGGTGGGTGGGTTGTACGTGAACTCAGGGGAAATTCCGGAGTGTTGGGTGCGTCGGGGGTGGGGGTGGGAGTGGGGGTGTGGGGCGGTGCCGGCGGTCCGAACGTTCTTCCGCGCTCGTGCGTCTGCGGTGACGAGGCAACGACAGACGAGCCGTCGACCGGTGGGAGACATGATGCTGAGCGGTACCCGTGTACGGATCGCCCTGACCGTCCTCGCGATGACGCCCCTGGCCGTCGGGTGCGCGGCACTGGACACCGGGGGCACGAGTTCGGCCTCGTGCGCGTTCGCCGTGGACTACGACAACCGGCAGTACGTCGACGCGGGCAAGGTCGGTCACACCCTCGGCGCCGAGGTGGGCACCGCACGGGACTCGGTCTGCGACGACCAGGGCGGTGGCGAGGAGGATCAGGTGGAGCCTGGGGACCTGGGCGATTACGCGGCCTACGCCATCAAGGGCGTCGACACCGAGGACGCGATCGCGGTCCGCGAGTCCCCGGGGGGCGAGGTGCGCGTCGTGATCCACATGACCGCGGACGAGGGCGTGCGGGAAGCGGCCGAGCGCCTCTTCGGGAAGCAGCACCGGGGCGACGAGGGCGACGGCACCCACGACGACGGCACCCACGACGACGGTTCCGACAGCGGAGACAGCGGTAGTGGGGTGGCTGCGGGGAAGTGTGCGCTCGTCGTGGAGTACGGGGACGAGAGCTACGTCAGCCGGGGCGACGCGAAGTTCGAGCTGGGGGCCAAGGCCGGGATCGCCCGGGCGGTGCCGTGTTGGGACACACCCGGCGAGGTCGACCCCTCGGCCGAACCGACGGCGTACCAGGCGTACGAGATCAAGGGGCTGGACCCGGCCGACGCCATAGCGATCCGTTACTCGGCGGACGAGGAGCCGTTCCTCATGGTCCCCCTGTCCGACGACGACCTGGCGCCGGAGGTCGAGGCCCTGCTCGCGGCCGAGGAAGGGTGAGCGGTACCAGCCCTGAGCCGCAGGTTCCCTGAGCTGTGCGTGCCCGTGCGGGCCGGGTGAGCTGGGCGTGCCCGTGCAGGCCGTGTGAGACGTGCGGGCCGGGTGAGACATGCGGGCCGTGGCACGGCGACGCCCCCGGTCCGCTCGGACCGGGGGCGTCGGGGCGACTGCCGTGCGCGGACGGCTACTTCACCGGCTGCGGCTCCGGCTCGCTCTCCGCGTCCGTCGTGCCCGCCGGGGGCTCGTCCTCGTCCGGGACGGGCGTCTTGACGGACTCCAGCAGCAGCTGGGCGACGTCGACGACCGTGATGGACTCCTTGGCCTTGCCCTCGTTCTTCTTGCCGTTGACCGAGTCGGTCAGCATGACGAGGCAGAACGGGCAGGCGGTGGAGACGATGTCCGGGTTGAGGGAGAGGGCCTCGTCGACGCGCTCGTTGTTGATGCGCTTGCCGATCCGCTCCTCCATCCACATCCGCGCGCCGCCGGCGCCGCAGCAGAAGCCGCGTTCCTTGTGGCGGTGCATCTCCTGCTGGCGCAGGCCCGGGACGGCCGACATGATCTCGCGCGGGGGCGTGTAGATCTTGTTGTGGCGGCCCAGGTAGCAGGGGTCGTGGTAGGTGATCAGGCCCTCGACCGGGGTCACTGGGATCAGCTTGCCCTCGTCGATGAGGTGCTGGAGCAGCTGGGTGTGGTGGATGACCTCGTAGTCGCCGCCGAGCTGCGGGTACTCGTTGCCGAGCGTGTTGAGGCAGTGCGGGCAGGTGGCGACGATCTTCTTCGCGGACTTGGGCTTCTTGGTCGACTCGTCCTCGTCGTCCTCGCCGAAGGCCATGTTCAGCGCGGCCACGTTCTCCATGCCGAGCTCCTGGAAGAGGGGCTCGTTGCCGAGGCGGCGGGCGGAGTCGCCGGTGCACTTCTCGTCGCCGCCCATGATGGCGAACTTCACGCCCGCCATGTGGAGCAGCTCGGCGAAGGCCTTGGTGGTCTTCTTGGCGCGGTCCTCCAGGGCGCCGGCGCAGCCGACCCAGTACAGGTACTCGACCTCGGAGAGGTCCTCGATGTCCTTGCCGACGACCGGGACCTCGAACTCGACCTCCTTGAGCCACTCCAGGCGCTGCTTCTTCGCCAGGCCCCAGGGGTTGCCCTTCTTCTCCAGGTTCTTGAGCATCGTGCCCGCCTCGGACGGGAACGCGGACTCGATCATCACCTGGTAGCGGCGCATGTCGACGATGTGGTCGACGTGCTCGATGTCGACCGGGCACTGCTCGACGCAGGCGCCGCAGGTGGTGCAGGACCACAGGACGTCCGGGTCGATGACGCCGTTCTCCTCGACGGTCCCGATCAGCGGCCGCTCGGCCTCCGCGAGAGCGGCGGCGGGCACGTCCTTGAGCTGCTCCTCGGACGCCTTCTCCTCGCCCTCGGCGTTCTTGCCGCCGCCGGCGAGGAGGTAGGGGGCCTTGGCGTGCGCGTGGTCGCGCAGCGACATGATCAGCAGCTTCGGGGACAGCGGCTTGCCGGTGTTCCAGGCCGGGCACTGCGACTGACAGCGACCGCACTCGGTGCAGGTGGAGAAGTCGAGGATGCCCTTCCAGGAGAACTGCTCGACCTGGGAGACACCGAAGACGTCGTCGTCACCGGGGTCGGTGAAGTCGATCGGCTTGCCGCCGGAGGTCATCGGCTGCAGTCCGCCCAGCGCGGTGGCGCCGTCGGCGTTGCGCTTGAACCAGATGTTCGGGAAGCCGAGGAAACGGTGCCAGGCGACACCCATGTTGGTGTTCAGCGAGACCGTGATCATCCAGATCAGCGAGGTGCCGATCTTGATCATCGCGGTGAGGTAGATCAGGTTCTGGAGGGTGCTCGGGTCCAGGTCCCGGAAGGCCACGACCAGCGGGTACGAGGCGAAGTACCCGGCCTCGTAGTGGTCCACGTGGTGGATGGCGCCTTCGAGGCCGCGCAGGGTGTAGATCGCGAGGCCGATGGTGAGGATGACGTACTCGACGAAGTACGCCTGCCAGGCCTTGGAGCCCGCGAAACGCGACTTGCGGCCGGCCCGGGAGGGCAGGTTGAGCAGCCGGATGGCGATCAGCACCAGGATGCCGAGGATCGTCATCACACCGATGAACTCGATGTACATCTCGAACGGCAGGAAGCCGCCGATCACCGGCAGCGTCCAGTCGGCCTGGAACAGCTGGCCGTACGCCTGCGCCAGGGTCGGCGGCAGCGTCAGGAAGCCGATCGCGACGAACCAGTGGGCGAAGCCCACGATCCCCCACCGGTTCATCCGGGTATGGCCGAGGAACTCCTTGACCAGGGTGATCGAGCGCGCCTTCGGGTCGTCCGTACGGCTGCCCGCGGGCACCGGCTGACCGAGCTTCACGAACCGGTAGATCTGCGCCACGGCTCGGGCGATGAGCGCAACGCCGACCACGGTCAGGACCAGCGACACGATGATCGCGGCGAGTTGCATTGGGGGCTCCTCGGGCCTGCGAGGGTTTTCTCCGGGGTGCCTGCCCGGCTCCTCGGAGATCATTGGAGATCATTACTAAGCGGTAACTTATGCAGTCCGTCTGAGACTACCCAGTTCTCCTGCCGCACTGTAGCCAGGAGGGCGGTGATCTGCGTCGCTGAGGGTTGCCTGAGTGCGGGCCTGTCGCGCCGGGGGTGGTACGGGGGCGGTGTCGGGGTGAGGGCCGGTTGCGGTGCCGGCGCGGGCATGCTGTTTCAAAACGATCGTGTTATTCATGAGAAATTGTGACATTCGCGCCTAACTTGGATCCGTGCTGTACGGAATCCTCGCTGCCGCCTCCGCCCTGTTGCTGACCGCCGTGCTCTCGGCGGCCGTCCGTGTGCCCGCGCTGCGGCTGGGGATCGTGGAGCGGCGGCGCGGACGGCGCGTACCGGTGCTCGGCGGTGTCGCGGTGATGGCCGGGGTGGGGGCCGTGGCCTGGGTGGGGGAGTGGAGCGGGGTCGCTCCACTGGGGGGCGAGGCCGGGTGGCTGATCGTCGCGGGGGCCGGGCTCGGTCTGCTCGGGCTGGTCGGTGACGTGTGGCGCCTTCCGGCGGTGGTCGGGGCGGCGGGGGTCGTCGTCGCCGCCGCGCTGGTGGTGCCGTATCGCGACCTGGGCGTGCTGGGCGGTGTGTCGGGGATCGTCTGGATCACCCTCGTGGTGCACGGGTTCAAGGGGATGGCGCGTTCCGACGGGGCGCTCGGGGTGGTCGGGGCGGTCACCGCGTTCGCGCTGAGCGGGTGTGCGGCGGCGGAGGTCATGGACGGTCTGGCGACGCTGTTCAGCGTGGTGGCGGCCGCGCTCACCGGGTTCCTGATGCACAACTGGCCGCCCGCGCGGGTCGTGCTCGGCACGTGCGGGGCGCTCTTCGTGGGCTTCGTGCTCGCGGGGGGTGTGCTGCATGTGTACGCCGTCGGGTACGGGGCGGGGATCGGGGCACCCTTCGCCCTCACGGCCGTGGCCACCGCCGACGCCGTCCTCGTCCTCGTGTCGCGGAAGCGGGCGGGGCGGGAGCTGTGGCGGGGCGGGCCCGACCATCTCGCCCACCGGCTGCGGCGGATCGGTCTCACGCCGCCGGGGGTGGTGGTGGTGCTGGGGATCGCCGCGGGGGGCTCCGCCGGGGTGGGGCTCGCCATCCACATGCTGTGGACGGAGCCGGGGGTCGCGTGGTGGGTGGCGGGGGTGGCCGGGGTGGTCGTCCTCGGGATGCTCTTCGTGCCGGTGGGTCCGCCTCGCACCGCCGTGGCCGCCGGTCGGGCCGCGCGGTCCGGTGCGCGGTCCGTTCCGGCCGCCGGGGGTGCCGCCGCTTCAGCCGCCGCGGGTGCCGCCGCGCGCCGTCCGCGGCCCACGGTCGCCCGGGTGGTTCCGACGGGCGTCCACCGGGTGCCCGACGCCGCCGCGCCTCGCTCCATTCCGGGGGGCCGGGCCCCCAGCCCCTCCTCCCGGCCGACCCGCCTCGGCCGACAGGAGGCGGCCGAGCTGGGGCGGCGGGGGTGGGTGGGGTAGAACCCCCTCCACGCGCCCCCACCCAGCCGCCGTCACCCCCATGCCCCCGCCCCTCCCCGTAAGCCCAGGTCAGCCCCCACTTGCGTATAAGGAAAACATAAGAGTTGAGCCCCCTCGGCTCAGGTCTGTTGACCCATCGGGAGGCGTCGTGCACACTTGAGCCTGTTCCACTCAAGTCATTGTTGGAGGAATTGAAATGGCACGTGCGGTCGGCATCGACCTGGGCACGACTAACTCCGTCGTCAGCGTTCTTGAAGGCGGCGAGCCCACCGTCATCACCAACGCAGAGGGCGCCAGGACCACGCCGTCCGTCGTCGCCTTCGCCAAGAACGGTGAGGTGCTCGTCGGCGAGGTCGCCAAGCGCCAGGCGGTCACGAACGTGGACCGGACGATCCGGTCCGTCAAGCGTCACATGGGCACGGACTGGAAGATCGAGCTCGACGGGAAGCACTTCAACCCGCAGCAGATGAGCGCCTTCATCCTGCAGAAGCTGAAGCGCGACGCCGAGGCGTACCTGGGTGAGAAGGTCGCGGACGCGGTCATCACCGTCCCGGCGTACTTCAACGACTCCGAGCGCCAGGCGACGAAGGAGGCCGGTGAGATCGCGGGGCTGAACGTGCTCCGTATCGTCAACGAGCCCACCGCCGCCGCCCTCGCCTACGGCCTGGACAAGGACGACCAGACGATCCTCGTCTTCGACCTCGGCGGTGGCACCTTCGACGTGTCGCTCCTGGAGATCGGTGACGGCGTCGTCGAGGTGAAGGCCACCAACGGTGACAACCACCTCGGTGGTGACGACTGGGACCAGCGTGTCGTCGACTACCTGGTGCAGCAGTTCCGCGCCGGCCACGGCGTGGACCTCGCCAAGGACAAGATGGCCCTGCAGCGTCTGCGCGAGGCCGCCGAGAAGGCGAAGATCGAGCTGTCCTCCTCCACGGAGACCTCGATCAACCTGCCCTACATCACCGCCTCCGCCGAGGGCCCGCTGCACCTGGACGAGAAGCTCACCCGGGCCCAGTTCCAGCAGCTGACGGCCGACCTGCTGGAGCGCTGCAAGACGCCGTTCCACAACGTCATCAAGGACGCCGGGATCGCCCTCTCCGAGATCGACCACGTCGTTCTCGTCGGCGGCTCCACCCGTATGCCCGCCGTCGCCGAGCTGGTCAAGGAGCTGACCGGCGGCAACGAGGCCAACAAGGGTGTGAACCCGGACGAGGTCGTCGCCATCGGCGCCGCCCTCCAGGCCGGTGTCCTCAAGGGTGAGGTCAAGGACGTCCTGCTCCTCGACGTCACCCCGCTGTCCCTCGGTATCGAGACCAAGGGCGGCATCATGACCAAGCTCATCGAGCGGAACACGACGATCCCGACCAAGCGGTCCGAGATCTTCACCACCGCCGAGGACAACCAGCCGTCCGTGCAGATCCAGGTCTACCAGGGCGAGCGCGAGATCGCGGCGTACAACAAGAAGCTCGGGATGTTCGAGCTGACCGGTCTGCCGCCCGCCCCGCGCGGTGTCCCGCAGATCGAGGTCGCCTTCGACATCGACGCCAACGGCATCATGCACGTGACCGCGAAGGACCTGGGCACGGGCAAGGAGCAGAAGATGACCGTCACCGGCGGCTCCTCGCTGCCGAAGGACGAGGTCGACCGGATGCGCCAGGAGGCCGAGAAGTACGCGGAGGAGGACCACGCCCGCCGCGAGGCCGCCGAGAGCCGCAACCAGGGCGAGCAGCTCGTCTACCAGACCGAGAAGTTCCTCAAGGACAACGAGGACAAGGTCCCCGGCGACATCAAGACCGAGGTCGAGGCCGCCGTCGCCGAGCTGAAGGAAGTCCTCAAGGGTGAGGACACCGCCGAGATCCGCACGGCCACCGAGAAGGTCGCCGCCGTCTCGCAGAAGCTCGGCCAGGCCCTGTACGCCGACGCGCAGGCCGCGCAGGCCGCGGGCGGCGAGGCGGGCGCCGGTGACGCCAAGGCCGACGACGACGTCGTGGACGCCGAGATCGTCGACGAGGACCGTGAGCGCAAGGACGGTGCCGCGTGACGGAGGAGACCCCGGGCTTCGACGAGCAGCAGCCGCAGTCGGCTCAGCCGCAGCAGCCTGATGTCCCCTCCGGCTCTGACGACGCCGAGCCGAAGGCCGCCCCCCAGGAGGGGGCGGCCCCGGCCGGGGACGCGGCGGCGACGGCCCAGGTGGCCGGTCTGACGGCACAGCTGGACCAGGTGCGTACGGCGCTCGGTGAGCGCACGGCGGACCTCCAGCGCCTCCAGGCCGAGTACCAGAACTACCGCCGACGGGTCGAGCGCGACCGGATCACGGTCAAGGAGATCGCCGTCGCGAACCTCCTGACCGAACTCCTGCCCGTACTCGACGACATCGGCCGCGCGCGGGAGCACAGCGAGCTGGTCGGCGGCTTCAAGTCCGTCGCCGAGTCGCTGGAGACGGTCGCGGCGAAGATGGGCCTGCAGCAGTTCGGCAAGGAGGGCGAGCCCTTCGACCCGACGATCCACGAGGCCCTGATGCACAGTTACGCGCCCGACGTCACCGAGACGACGTGCGTGGCGATTCTCCAGCCGGGGTATCGCATCGGCGAGCGCACCATCCGCCCCGCGCGGGTGGCCGTGGCCGAACCGCAGCCCGGTGCGCAGTCCGCCAAGGCCGAGGAGTCCGAGGGCGCCTCCGGTGCCTCCGGTGCCGACGACAAGGAGAGCGGTGGCCCGGACGAGGGCTGACGCAGGCGGCATGCAGGCTGAGCGGAAGGAGGGACGTCGCGGATGAGTACCAAGGACTTCATCGAGAAGGACTACTACAAGGTCCTCGGCGTCCCCAAGGACGCCACCGAGGCCGAGATCAAGAAGGCGTACCGCAAACTCGCCCGCGAGTTCCACCCGGACGCCAACAAGGGGAACACCAGGGCCGAGGAGCGCTTCAAGGAGATCTCCGAGGCCAACGACATCCTCGGTGACCCCAAGAAGCGCAAGGAGTACGACGAGGCCCGCGCCCTCTTCGGCAACGGCGGCTTCCGCCCGGGGCCGGGTGCGGGCGGCGGCTCGTTCAACTTCGACCTGGGCGACCTCTTCGGAGGCGGCGCCCAGGGCGGGGGGCAGGCGGGCGGCTTCGGCGGGGGCATCGGCGATGTCTTCGGCGGCCTCTTCAACCGGGGCAGCTCCGGCACCACGCGCGTGCAGCCCCGGCGCGGCCAGGACATCGAGTCCGAGGTCACGCTGAGCTTCACCGAGGCCATCGAGGGCGCGACCGTCCCGCTCCGGATGTCCTCGCAGTCGCCCTGCAAGGCCTGTTCGGGCACCGGCGACGCCAACGGCACACCCCGCGTGTGCCCGACGTGCGTCGGCACCGGCCAGGTCGCGCGGGGCTCCGGCGGCGGCTTCTCCCTGACCGACCCCTGCCCCGACTGCAAGGGCCGGGGCCTGATCGCCGAGGACCCCTGCGACATCTGCAAGGGGTCGGGCCGCGCCAAGTCGTCCCGCACCATGCAGGTCAGGATCCCGGCGGGCGTCTCCGACGGCCAGCGGATCCGGCTGCGCGGCAAGGGCGCGCCCGGCGAACGGGGCGGCCCGGCAGGCGACTTGTACGTCGTCGTGCACGTCGACCCGCACCCGGTGTTCGGCCGCAGGGACGACAACCTCACGGTGACCGTCCCGGTGACGTATCCGGAGGCGGCCCTGGGCGGCGAGGTCCGGGTCCCGACCCTGGGCGGACCGCCGGTCACCCTGAAACTGCCTCCGGGCACCCCCAACGGCCGTACGATGCGGGCCCGGGGCAAGGGCGCCTTCCGCAAGGACGGCACCCGCGGGGACCTGCTGATCACCGTCGAGGTGAGTGTTCCGAAGGACCTGTCGGGGAAGGCTCGTGACGCCCTGGAGGCGTATCGCGAGGCGACCGCGGGCGAGGACCCGCGGGCGGAGCTGTTCCAGGCCGCGAAGGGAGCATGAATGTGATGGACGGCCGCCGTAGGCAGAATCCGTTGGGCAGGGCGTACGAGCTGACGGAAGAGACACCGGTGTACGTCATCTCGGTGGCCGCCCAGCTCTCCGGTCTGCACCCGCAGACCCTGCGCCAGTACGACCGTCTCGGCCTGGTCTCCCCGGACCGCACCGCCGGGCGCGGCCGTCGCTACTCGGCCCGCGACATCGAACTGCTGCGCACGGTCCAGCAGTTGTCGCAGGACGAGGGCATCAACCTGGCCGGCATCAAGCGCATCATCGAGCTGGAGAACCAGGTCGCGGCCCTCCAGTCGAGGGTCGCCGAGATGGAGGCCGCCCTCGACGGCGCCGCCGCGACCATGCGCCAGCGCGAGGCGGCGGTCCATGCCTCCTACCGGCGCGACCTGGTGCCGTATCAGGAGATGCAGCAGAGCAGCGCGTTGGTGGTGTGGCGGCCGAAGAAGGCCAAGGAGTAGGCGGCAGCGCGGCAGGCCCTACGGGCGGCTGGGGAAGCCATGTGAAGGGCCCGGTCTCGGTGCGAAGCGAGACCGGGCCCTTGTGGCGTTCCGTCAGGAGGCCGGTGGTACGGCCACGCTCACCAGTACCGGCAGCGAGGTGGTCCCGTCCGCGTGGACGCCGACGACCTGGTACCACAGGGAGGTGCCGGCCGGGACGTTCTCGTCGAGGAGCGGGTCGGAGTCCGGCAGCGCGTCGAACGTGGCGGTACGCGCGTTCCAGCGAGCGGCCCGGAAGGACGCGTAGTCCTCGGTGCCCGCGGGCGACCAGCCGTGCACCTGCACATGGCCGATGGCGGAGAGCGACGCGTCGGCCGCGTGCGTGGCTCCGGCCGGCGTGTCCACGGTGGGCCGCAGATCGCGCTCGGTGACCTGGACCGTGGTGCCCGCGCCGAGGTTCTCGGCGAAGTCGACGGGGCGGACGACGTAGCAGAGGTTCTCACCGTCCGCGACATCGACGTCCCGCCACGTCGTCTCGGTCACGCGGGTGTGGTCGACCTGTTCGGCGTCCGTGCAGACGCCGTCGGCGATCGTGCCCCGCCACACGGTGTACCCGTCGAGATCGGCGTCGGCCACCTGCGACCAGGTCAGGGTGGTGCCCCAGTCCTCGACGGTCGCGGTCACGGACGCCGGAGCCGCGGGCGCCTGCTTGTCGCTGCCGGTGGTGGCGGCCACCTCACCACTGCGCAGGCCCTCCTTGTCGTTGCTGTCGTAGCCGCTGACGGCGTAGCGGTAGGAGGTCCTGGTGGCCGCCGACCAGTCGGTGCACAGGTACTGGTCGGTGCCGTCGGCGAGATCGCGCTCGGTCCAGCGGCAGCGGTCGGTCACCTCGACCCATGTGGCGCTCGTGCCCGTGGCGCGGTAGACGCGGTAGCCCATGGAGGAGCCGCCGGTTCTGGAGTCCGCGTCCCAGGTCACGGTGACCGCGCGGGCATGGGGGAACGCCTTGCCGATGGTGGGTGCGGCCACCAGCCGGCGGGCGGCCCTGGCCGTGCTGTAGGCGGTGACCCGGCCGCTCGCGTCGATCGCCGCGATCCCGTACTCGTGCCGGGCGGAGCGGGTCACACCGGTGTCGGTCAGGGAGTTGCCAGTGGTCTGCCAGCTGGTGCCCCCGTCGATCGCGGAGTGCGACCGGAGCACCCGGTACCTCACTGCCCCGGGAACGGCGTCCCAGGTCAGGTGGATCCCGGTGTCGGTGCCGGTGGCGGTGAGGCCGGTCGGCGTGGTGACGGCGACACTGGTCACGGAGGCGGTCGAGGTGTCGGCGGAGCGGTTGCCGGCCTTGTCGTACGCCCGGACCAGGTACTCGTACGTCTCCCCGGTGGCGGCAGGGGTGTCGGTGTACGAGGTGGTGGTGGCCCCCAGGGTGCGCAGGATCTGCCAGTCGGTGGCGGTGGTGGCTGCCACGCGTCGGTACACCCGGTATCCGGCCAGGTCCGCCTCGGCGTTCTTCCGCCAGCTCAGCCCGGTCTGCTGGGTGGTGTCGGAGTAGGCGGCCGTCAGGCCGGCCGGGGCGAACGGCTTGACCTTGTCGACGTCGGCCGAGGTACGGGGCGTGTACGTGAACTTGACCTTGGCGGAGCCGGTCCAGTGGACGTGGTCGACGCGCAGGGTGTGTTTGCCGGGCGGGACCGTCAGGTTGACGGACTTCGAGACGGCCGTCGTGCCGTTCTTCCAGAGGTCGATCTTCCGCTTGCCGTCGAGGTAGACACGGATGCCGTCCAGGCCGGAGACGGAGAGCGCGAAGGGGCCGCCGGAGCCGAAGTCGCGGGTCATGGACCAGCGGACACCGAAGTTGTCCTTCGGCAGGCCGGACGCGGGGGCCCCGGTCTTCCAGTTCTCGTCGACGGCGCTGTCGCAGTCGGTCTTCTTGGGGGTGCCGGAGAAGGAGGTGTTCGCGAAGAGCTGCCGCTTGAAGACGGGGGAGGCGCAGGTGACGGCCGCGTTCGCCGGCGTGGCGGTCGAGACGAGCAGACCGCCGGCTGTGGCGAGCACGACGACGGCGGCCGTGGCGGCCGTCGAGCGTCTGACTGAGGTCATGGGGTCCTTCGAAGCGTGATGCAGAGCGTCACCGGCGGGGGACACCGCTGGTGACGATCAGACTCTTGGAGTGAGGGGATGGTTGTACGAGGTGGGTGGGGTGTGTGGGGCGGGGAGCGGAGGCGGGCCGACGCTCGTGGGGGTGAGTCGTTTCTGCGTCACCAGTTCGAGTGAAGCGAGGGCGTTTTCGCAGGTGAGCGAGCACGCCCGCCTAGCGTGGCGGCGTTGCTTGTGCCCCGTGCACGCCCAGCCCACACTTGAGGAGGAGGTGCCACCTTGACCGCTCTTGCACATGAGAGGCCCGAGACCATGTCCGAGGCAGGGACTGAATTCGCGAACGGACCCGGCCCGGACGAGGCCCTGTGGCAGGTGTGGAAGGCCATGGACCCACCCGAGGGCTACCGCGCTGAGATCATTGAGGGAGCCATCGAGTTGTCGCCCACCGCCCGCCGTTCGCACATGCTGATCGCCAATCGAGTGCGACGGGCCCTGGACCGGTTCTTGGACGGCGGCGAGTACGCCTGTTACCAGGACGGGAACGTGATCCACAACCGTAAGGCGTGGATCCCGGATGCCTTCGTCGCTCCGGAGGACACGGAGTCGTGCCATGACGAGGACGACATGGGTGTGCGTGCCGACTCCGTGCAGCTCATCGTCGAGGTCGTCTCCCCGGGGAAGCGGAACCAGGACCGGGACCGGGTGAAGAAGCGGCGCGAGTACGCCCGTGCCGGTATTCCGGTGTACGTGGTCATCGACGACTACGACAGTGAGGGGGCCGTCACGCTCTTCACCGGACCACGCCCGGAGGCGGCCGACTGGGGGGACATCCGGCGGTTTGCCTACGGCACGGAGGTCGTCATCCCCGAAGGGCCCGCGAAGGGCTTCGCCATCGACGAGGCCATCACGGGGGCGGGGCGGGGCTGATTCTCGGCCCCGCCCCACGAGACATCCAGAGTGGGCCTGGTCAGTCGCCGATGCCCACCCCTGGGCCAGGGCGCTCGTGGCCGGGCGGCAGTTGCTGGGGCTGGGGGGTGGGGCGCGACGGGCCGGGGGCGCGGCGCTGGGGCATGCCGACTTCCCAGAGGGGGTGGCGGGTGCGGGCCGGTCGGCTGTGGGGCCGGCGGGTGCCGGTCCGCCGGGGGTGGGAGCGCTCGGACCTGCATCGGTGCGAGTGCGGGTCGGGCGAGTTCGACCGCAAACACCGGCTGGAACTGCGCGGCGATTCCCTGGTCGCGGTGTACGAGGGTGCTTGCGCACAGTGCGCACGGACCCGCCGTTTCGAATTCCGCATGACAGAAGAGCTTCCGCCGCCCCCGCCGGCGTTCGGTGGTGCGGAGCCGTCGCAGATCATCGATCCCGGAGAGTTCGAGGCGGTCGCAGGCCGGCTCGCCGAATCCACGGGAATTCAGCTCCTCAACACCCCTGAGTCGGAGCACCACAAGTTTCGGGGAGCGATGGCCTACGTTGTCGCTGCGTACGAGGAGATGCTCAAGTTCCTTCCGCCGGACCAGGACGCCATTCCGGCCGGCGCATTCGTGTCGGAGGTGGGAAGGGCCCGCTACCGGCGTGACCCCCGGAACTACGAGCGCGACATCCTGGAGATGAACGTCCGCGACGCGCGCGCGGTCCTCGACGACATCGACGAGGTCAGCAACAACTCTGGGCCCGCTGCGTAGGGCACGAGGGGCGGATTGCCCGCGAACCGGGCCGAGCTTGGCTGAGCCCGGGGCCGGGGCTCATGAAGGCGGCGGCAGCTGGTCGGCCACGAAGGTCCCCAGCCCGACTTCGCCTCGTGTCCAGCCCTGCTCCCGGACGTGCCGCATGGCCTTCGCCGCAGTCGCGTTCACCACGCCGAACTCCTGCGCGAGCTCCAGAGTGGACGGCACGCGGCTTCCCGGCGGGTAGGTGCCGTCCTCGATACGCCGGATGATCTCCGCTGCGATCTGCCGCCACAGCGGGCGCGTACGGTCAAGATCCATGAGTTCAGCGTGGGTGACCACGGCTTTCCATGCATCCGTGGTTATCTGCGGTTATCCACGGGTATCGTGGACGCCGAACGCACAGCGGCCCCGACGGGAAGCGGCTACTTCCGTGTCGCGTCTCCGCGGCCTCGGCGTCGATCCGGCGACCGGCCGGGAGGCCCTCGCGGACACACATCCCGGCGGTCTGCTCGACGCGCTCGCCGACGCGCACGCGCTGCGGGCCGCGGCCGTACTGGTGACGGTCGTGGGTGCCGTCCTGGACGCGGGCAAGACGTCGGACGCCGAACTCGCCGCGTTCGTACCGGCGTTGTGTGCGGCGCTCGAAGAATGCGTCGGCATCATGGCGGTGGAGAGGGGCTGACCCGGGAGGGTTGCCCGGTCTTGGAGCCGTAGCCGCGGCGTGATGCTCAGGCGCCTCCTTGGCCATCACGCCGCTCCCCCTCCGCCCTGGCGATTCGGGCGTGGCGTTCGTCGGAGCAGTCGGCCGTCACAGGGCTCGACCGCCTTCCAGGTGTGCATCTCCATGTGTCCGGAGCCGGAGTGCTGCAGGGCGACCACTCGGTCGACCAGTCGGCTTGTGCTTCCCGGGCGTTCATGATCTCGACTTTAGCGTCGAAGAGACGATAATGGCCGTGGGGGTCGGCGAGTGTGAGGCTCGATCGTCGTTGCTCTCTCTCCGTACCGAGAGAGTTGATTTCCTTGCCAGTTGTGAACAGCGGGCCGGTATCCGGCCCCAAGGTCCATACGACACCGCAGGAGTTGGCGACGGAGCTCGCCGTACTGACCGAAGTCGACTGGCGAAAGGTCTGGCCAGGAGCAGGTGGCGGCTATCGGCCCGACCCCGCGTGGCTCGCCCAGTTCGACTGGCAGGTGATCGACTTCCAGTGGCGCACCAACGACTGGGGGCCGATAACGGTGCAGACCCGCACCGGAAAGCGGCATCACCTGGTGACCACGACCTCCCATTCGCGGGATTACGCCCGGGCCTCCCATCGGCTGTGGTCCGGCGGCGATCCTGACCGGCACAAGGGGATGCACGCCAGGGAAGCGGCAGAGGCGGCCACGGCGTGGGCCGACTACCTGGCGGCCGCTCGGAGTGTCCTCGGCGCGCCCACCTGGGACGGCGCCTGGGACGGTGCCGGATTTCCCGTCAGCTTCGGCAGGAGGTCCGGAGCCGATGATGAGCGGCGGCGGTACAACCCGTACCGGCTGGCTGTGTGGAATCCGCAGGAGCCCGGGGCCGCGGTGATCGCCCTCGAGGTCTTCGCCGACGCCTTCGGTCGACATTCTGTCGACCTGAACCTGCACGACCCCGCGCGTATCGTCCTGGACGACAGCGACGCCGAGGTGGAGAAGGTCGTCGAGGTCACCAGCAGGGGTACGGCCCCGGGCGCCCCGCGATTCCTCGGCGATCCGGACCCGGTGGACATGCCGGACACGACCTGGCAGGACGTGGCCACCCAGCTGCGAGCGGTGGCGACCTGGGACTGGGACGCGATCTTCGGCGCCCACGAGTGGAACCGGGCATTCGCCTCGGTCGACGAACTGGAGCGCTGGGCGCGAGGGCTTGGGTGGACCGTGTCCGGCGTCGACACATCACAGTGCGTCTCAGTCACCACAGGGGAAGGCCTCTCCCTGCGGCTGCCCCCGGTGCTCCGCTACCCGGCACGCGTGAACTGGCTGGAGGCCAAACTCTGGAGGACCAGCTCCGAGCCCTCTTCACGCCACCACAAGAACGTGCTCGACCCCGCGGCCGCCCTGTGGACGGACTGCGTGGCCGCAGCCGCCGAGATCCTGGGCGAACCCGGGTACTGCGGTGACCCGAACGGAGGGGGGTACCCGAAGGAGTGGAAGAGCCGGAGCCAGGGCCTGAGTCTCAAACTCGACACCCGCTGGGTGGCGATCTGGCCCTCGGCGGGCGAGCCCACTCCCGCCATCGGGCTCTTCATGCAAGGCGGATTCCTGGAGCGGGGCTACGAGAGCGAAGCCGCACAGCTCGACCTGCGGATCTGGCGCCCGGCCACGCCCCGCGCCATCTGACCGCCGCGCCGCGTGGTCGGACGGATCAGATCTCGGGTGGGCGGCAGCTGATGTTGATCGAAGGCGTTCGCAGTTCGCCCGGTTCGAGTGCGGGGCCCAGGTTCACCTTCAGGACGGTGATGCGGTCCTCGGCATGGCGTTCCCGCCAGATCGTCATCCGGTACGGGCACATGTCCTCCAGCCGGAGATCGCGGGGCATGAGCCAGTGGTGTTCGTGCCAAGGCTCGGGAAAGTCTGCATCATCCCAGGCGCCCGAGTACTCCGGTTCGCCGAGGATGGGCCGGAGAGCCGCTTCGAAGGTGCTCCAGGCGTCGGCCGCACGGTCGAGGACTGCGTCGTTCTCGGAGGTGTTGTCGGCGCTCAGACCACAAGGGGTCCAGCTGACGAGCTTCACCGGCGCCCAACCACGCTCCTGGACGGGATAGAGCGCCATGTACTGCCCGGTGGGGCCGGTGACGCCCAGGACCCACTCGGCGGACCGCGGCTTCCAGCCGAACTGGGCGCACCAGTCCTCCAGCGGCCGGCCCGGAGCGGGGGGTCCCGCCCACACCGTGGGCCAGTGCACGCGTTCGAGTGCCCGTATTTCGTCGGCCAGTTGGGCGGCAGCCCGGTTAATTCTCGCGGTCGCCACTACCTGTCACCTCTCTCCAAGACCCTTCTCGAAGTCTGTGTCAACGGTGATCCTCCGCGTGGTGGGCGTGCAGTTCGATCCGTGTGTTCGCGAGCCAAGGCCGTTCCTCGGACCCCATGCCGAGCAGCACGGTGAGTTCGATCGGAGGCGACCCCGGGCCGTCGAGGTGCCACAGTGCCAGGCGTTGGGGCCGCTCTGCGCCGCCTCGGGAAGCGTGTCGCGGCACCACAGGGAAGTCACGGGAGGCCGGCGCACCCTGCCCCGAGGGCGCTCCCAACTCCGCGGTGATGGCGTCCGCGTAGGCCTGCGAACGCTCAAGGGCCAGCTCCCGCAGCCGTGGGTTCTCGTCGAGTGTCTCTCCGCGGAGCGCCCAGATGGTTGAGCTGATGGACGTGATCGGCTGCCTGGCCCTCCCGTGCCGGACGAAGTGGAAGCGCCCTCCAGGGGCCGTACGCACGTACTGCCTGTGGTTGTGATGCCAGAGCGGCTCCCAACTGAGGCCCCCGTACCACTGCTTCAGGTCTTCCTCGCCCTCCGGCATCGCGGACCAGCGCCCGGGCCAGCCGCTTATCTTCAGCGCGAGCAACTCGTCGAGCACCTGCCGCGGACTGCGGCCGGCGATCAGGTGGGCCATCGGATGCGCCTCGCCTCCCGGGTTGTTGGTGTCCTCTCGAACCTGTGGCTACTGCTGCCCCGGCCAGTTCGGCGGCGGCCCCTGGGTCCAGCCGCCCGGGGGCTGCTGGGGCGGGGGCGGCTGCTGGGGTATGCCCCAGGCGCGGGGGTCGGTCGACTGACCCGGTGACGACGACCACGGGGCTCCCGTGGCCTGCGGTGCCGCCGGAGCATACGGCTGCTGGGGCGGCATCACCTGGGGAGCGGGGGCGTACGGCTGCTGGGGCGCTCCGGCGTACGGCTGTTGCGCTGTCCCGGGCTGCACCGGTGTGTAGTGATGCTGTGGCTCCGGGTGCGCCTGCTCCCCGGCGATGGCGGGGGCGGGGCTGTGGTGCGGCAGGGCGTCGAAGCGGGGCAGCGGCTGTGTGCTCACCCGGTCCAGCAGGACGACGTTGGGGTTGCAGTCGGCGGCGTGCACCTGCACGGCACCGCCGGGCTGCCGTTCCACCACCAGCAGGTTGAACTCGGCGAGCGACTGGAGCTGTGTGGGTTCGAGGGCGTACTCGTAGACGCGCTGCCGCCCGGTCGCCAGGCTCGTGCTGTCACTGTCGCCGGTCGTGTGAGTGGTGGACTCGTTTGTGGTGTGCGTGACGCTGGTGGAGGTGCCGGTCGTCTCGCTGTAGCTGCCGCCGGAGTTGGTGGAGTCCGATGTCGAGAGCGGGTTGAACCAGCCCTGGTAGGTGGAGGATCTGCTGCTGCCCCAGTTCCTGCCCTCGGTGACCGAATGGCTGGTCGTGGTGCCTCGGCTGATGGAGGACCCGAGCGTCTTCGCGACGGACGTGTTGACGGTCCTGCCCTCGGTGTCCGTCAGGGAGTGCAGGACGAAGGAGTGGTGGCGGCCCAGGAAGTCGGCGGCGACCGTGGCCTCCTGGTGGTTGCCGAGCCGCATGAAGGCGACCGTTCCGCCGCCGATGAGTTCCTCGCCGGCATCCCGCAGATGCGAGTGCACGAAGGTGAGCTGGGCGCCCCTGCGCTCGCAGAGCTGGGCCAGTTGTTCGAGATGGCGTCGCTGGAGACCCTGCTCTCCGAGCATCACGACGACGCTGGGGGCCTCCTCCTGGAACGAGGAGAGCCGTCTCATCACGCTCTGCATGGCGAGGTCGGCCAGGAGTTCCGTGCTCGCCGAACCCGCGCTGAAGTCCAGGGCGACACATGTCAGATAGCCGGGCCCGCGGCCCTCACGGGCTGTTCCCAGCTGCTCCAGCGGGTGAACGAAGGACGCCAGCCGGATGAGGCTGTCCCGCATCTGGTCCTTGTTCTTGTCGCTGAACAGGTCGTCCGCGATGCGGTTGCGCTCCTCCCTGCTCAGCGCCTTGGCGTCATCGGCCTCACCCACCAGGACCCGCAACCCGGCACCCAGCCGCGCCAGGGACACGTCCTCACCCAAAGCGCCGCACAGTTGCGTGAGGATCCGGGTGTACACGGCCCGCTCGGCCCGGCCCGACTCCGGGCTGTCCCCGTGCATGGCCTCCACCAGGGCCTGCACCAGTTCGTGGGGCGCGAGCCCGCCCACGATGCCACTCTCCGTCATACGGCTGGGCAGCAGTTGCACGTCCACGGGTACGCCGCCCGCCTCGGCGAGCACGGACAACTCGCGGCACACCAGGGCCTGGGTCAGGTCCAGCACGATCAGCGGCCGGTCGCGCAGCGTCGACGCGCCGAACACCGTGAGGAAACCCTCGCGTCCACGCTGGCTGCCGCCGAAGACGTCCAGCCGGCGGGTGTCCGCTCCGGAGGGCAGCGCGCCCCAGGCGTCCAGGCCGGCGACCCACTGCGATTGCTGTCCCTCGTGGAGCGTCCAGCGCTGGTGCCATGACTGCCAGTCGTGCTGGAACCTTTCCTCCAGCGCCCTCTCCTGGGCGGTGCGGGCGCGGGTGGCGACGGAGAACCGCAACGAGGCGTAGAGGGCACGCACCACCAGAATGCCGACGATGACACCGCCGATGGCGAGCATCACCGTGAAGACGAGGCTCAGCAGGTAGAAGACCACCGCGACGGGGAGACCGATCCTCAGCGCGGAGCTGATGCGCTCCTTGCGGTCCAGCCGGGCGGCCTGAACGCGGTTCTCGTAGCTACCGTCCAGCACTTGGCGTTGCGGCTCAGCTTCGACGAAGGGCTGACGCAGCGACTCGGGGTCGCGGTAGACCCAGCCGACGCGCTGTCCGGGGTCGAAGAGTCTGAGATACGGGCCGAGCGGCCCGGCCTCGGTGGTCTCGATCGTCATGGGAGGGCTCCAGGCCGGTCAGGCGACGAAGGTCTCGATCGCGCGTATGCGCTTGTGCAGCGGCGGATGGGTGGACATGAGGCGTGCGACGGTTCGCTGCTTGCGGCGGGCGTCATCGGCTCCCTCCGCATGCCACGCGGTGAACACGGAGACCAGGAGCGGGCCATAGCCGATCAGGCCCGCGAACCGGTCGGCCCGTAGTTCGCTCTGACGCCCGGACCAGGCGAGCAGGAACGGTACGGCGTAGAGGGCGAGCGCGGCCGGGAAGGTGAACAGCAGGGCGATGGCCAGTACGCCGAGAAACAGCACGAAGAGCCCGGCGAGAATTTCGGAGATCGCGGCGATGACGCGGATCACCAGCCTCAGGGCACTCATGACCAGCCGGGCGGGTACGGCGTACCAGTGGCCGAGCAGCCCGGCCCATGCGTGGCCGCCGACATGATGGCCCAGTTCGTGCGCGAGTACGGCGGCCAGGTGCTGGGGAGGAAGGTTGCGCATGGCGCCTCGGGTGACCCCGACGATGTGGCCTGCGGCGGCGGAGGCGTTCAGCTCGTCGGTGTCCTCCATCCACAGGTCGTACCTGGACCCGTCGACGCCGGCGCGATGGGTGACCTCGTCCCAGAGCGGCTGGAGAACGGCGAGTTCGCTGCCCAAGGGTTCGCGCATCTTGAAGTACAGCTTTGCCAGGCCGCGTTCGGTCGGCCGGTTGAACACCAGGGCACCCGATGCCAGCCAGGCGACGACGAACGCCACGTCCATACCGCTCGGCATGGACAGTGATATCAGGATCATCACTAGCAGGCTGCCCAGGAAGAGGGGGATGTTGAGCAGCAGGGTGGTCACGGACGTGGAATCGGCACCGCGGCGGACCTCGGGCGTCCCCGCCGGGGTGTAGGCAGCGGGAGATGAGACACCGGGGGCGGTGGTGGGCGGGGCCGGGGGAGGCGGTGCGTACTGCTGGTACTGCGTCGTCTGAGGAAGAGCCGACTGCGGCTGAGGGTGTGGTGGGTTACCCAGTGGGGGCTGCGCGTAGGCGGATGGTGGCTGGGCGGGCGGTGCGTACGCGGACTGCGGTTGGGGGGACTGCGGGTACAGCGGGGCCTGCGGAGCCGCGTACAGCGGATGGTGGGGGGCCTGGGGCGGCATCTGCGGTGTGGCGTAGGGAGGTTGGGGCGCCTGCGGAGGCGTCGGGTAGTGCGGCTGGGGATGCTGCTGTTGCGGGTACGGCGGCGGTGCGAACTGCTGGGGTGGAGCCACCTGGTAGTGCGGTTGTGCCGGAGGCGGGTGGGCGGGACCCTGCGCGTGCGGCTGTGGAGGCTGGGCAGGGGTGCCGTACGGCGGCATGGTCGGCGGCGCACCGGGAGGCGGGTACGCGGGCGGCATCTGGGGCGGCCGGCCCTGGTGAGGGTGGCCGGGGCCGACCGGCCGGCCCGGTTGGTGCGGATCGACAGGATGGGTCACGTGAGAGGTCCGCCCTGGGGAGAATGTGTGCCGAAGAGGCAGTCACATATGGACAGTTGAGAAATGACCGTCCCGAGGGCGGCAGCACGTACGCCTGTGATGATTGAACTCGCCCCCGTGGCCGCCGAAGCGGACAGCCAGTCATTATTCGCAGCCGAAACATGCTGCACGAATTCGTCCCCCGAGTCCAGTTGGAACCACGGCAAACGAAGTCACAGTTGCAAGGCTTGGCCTGGGGCCCAGCCGGCCCTAGGGTGTAGCCGCAAGATCGACAACGGGGGAGACGTTGCCAACCGCACTGCTTGCGCACGATCCTGGTCAAGTGGGGGCTGATGCCTCTTTCTTCACGGCGTCGGACATCTCCGGCATCCGGGGTGGTTCGCTCGTTCGCCGGAGTGAAGCCGGCCGAGGGGCGGTCTGAACCCCATGGACACCACGTCGTACGTCGGCACATGGCAGTGCTTCGTCGGCATGGAGGCCTGTCTGCTGCGCGAGGTTCCGCGCCAGCGCCTCACGGACGACCGGCCGGGCGGCCCCGGTGACGACCTGCACGCCCAGCGGCTCGCCGCACTGGTCTCGGCGCATCACGCCAGGCGCCCCGACGACCCGACGGGCGGAGCGGTGTTCGTCGGCTGGGCACGGCGGGCGGCGGACCGGCCCATCGATGTGATGGTCGGGGGGAGCGCTCTGCTCGGCGGTCGTGCCGACGCGGAGGGCGACACCACTCTGCTACGGCTCCCCGCCGGCGCACGTGGGCTGGCCCAACCGACGGGAACCGCCGCATCCCTGTTCGCGGACTTCCCGCACTGGAGCGTCGTCGCCGGTGTGACCGACGGGCTGCTTGTCGACGCGGAACCGAACGCCACCGGGACCGGCGCCGCGCAGCAGCGGCCCGGCCTGGAGGACTGCCTCCTCGCGGTGTGGCAGGAGCCCTTCGCCTGGATGGTGTTCGCCGAACCGGTGCCCGCCACCGAACTGGACGACCTCACCGGCGACATCGCCGACGAACAACGCCGCGCGATGTCCAAGGCGGACGGCTCGCCCGAGTACGCCATCGCGGCGGCCCGGTTGGAGCGACGGCACAAGGATCTGGCCAGGGCGACGGCCACCGGGCTGTGGCGGATACGCCTGCTGGCGGGTGGCCGTACGCCGGAGGACGCGACCCGCGTCGCCGCGCTGGTCTGCGCGTCCGCGGACCTGGAGGGGCTGCCCTACGCGCTCCGGCCGACCGGGCGGGTCGGAGACCTGCCCACGGCGCTCGGCGGAGTTCTCCCCGCTCCCCAGGAGTATCCCTTCCACGCAGGATCCGACCTGCTGGCATCTCTGGCACGGCCGCCTGCCCAGGAGATACCCGGCGTACGTTTCGCGCTGCGCCCGGAGTTCGACGTCACCCCCGAGACCACGGGCCGTCCGGCCGCGGCCGACACCCCGCCCCCGATCCGGCTCGGGTCTGTGCTCGACCGCAACCGCAGCCCGGTGGGTGACCTGGAACTGACCCGCTCCACCCTCAACCGGCACACCTTTGTGTGCGGGGCGACGGGCGGCGGCAAGTCCCAGACCGTGCGCGGCCTGCTGGAAGCGGCGACACATGCGGGCATCCCGTGGCTGGTGGTGGAGCCGGCCAAGGCCGAGTACCGGTTCATGTCGGCACGGCTCGGCGACACGAGCGAGGTCGTCGTCATCAAACCCGGCGACCCCGACGCGCTCCCGGCCGGCCTGAACCCCCTGGAGCCCTCGGCCTATGCGAACGGATCGCGCTTCCCCCTCCAGACGCACCTCGACATGGTGCGTGCCCTCTTCCTCGCCTCTTTCGATCCGCAGGAGCCGTTCCCGCAGGTCCTGAGCGCCGCGCTGACCCGCTGCTATGAGGACCTGGGTTGGGACCTCACCCTCGGCGAACCGCTCGTCCCCGGCGCCGAGCCTCGCTACCCCACGCTTGAGGACCTGGAGCACACGGCCCTGAAGGTCGTGACCGACATCGGCTACGGCAAGGAGGTCGCCGACAACGTCCAGGGCTTCATCAAGATCCGTCTGGCCAGTCTGCGGCTCGGCACGACGGGCCGCTTCCTGGAGGGAGGCCGCCCGCTCGACTTCGGTGAACTCCTGCGCTGCAACGTCGTCTTCGAGATCGAGGACGTCGGCGACGACAAGGACAAGGCGTTCCTGATGGGCACGATCCTCATCCGGCTCGTCGAGTACCTGCGCATGGAACAGCGCGTGACCCGTCGACTGTCCTTTCCCTTGCGGCACTTGAGTGTCTTCGAGGAGGCTCACCGGCTGCTCCGCCGGGCGGAGGAGGGAGGCGCGAGCGCCCACGCGGTGGAGATGTTCGCGGGTCTGCTGGCTGAGATCCGGGCCTACGGCGAGGGTCTGATCATCGCCGACCAGATCCCCTCCAAGCTGCTTCCGGACGTCATCAAGAACACGGCGGCGAAGGTGGTGCACCGCCTGCCGGCCCAGGACGACCGCGAGGCGGTCGGCGCGACCATGAACATCACGGCGGCCCAGTCCGAGTACCTGGTCACCCTGCGACCGGGTGAGGCCGCTGTCTTCACGGACGGTATGGATTACCCGCTGCTAGTCCGCATGCGGGACGGGACGGACCGTGAGGACGCGGGGGCGATCCGGCCTGCGTCGGCGGCCGCGCTGACGGGCGAGCGCAGTCGGGCATGCGGCCCCTGCTGCACTCCGGAGCCGTGCACTCTGCGGGACCTGCGCAGGGCGCAACGGCTGATGGACCAGCCGGAGCTGCGGATCGTGCTGTGGGCGGAGATGGCGGTGGCGGCACATCTGTTGGGGTGGACCACGCCGTTGCCTGGAGAAGCGATGCGGCAGGCACTCGCCTCGTACCAGACCACCGACCAAGACCGCCGCCTCCTGCACTGCGCGATCGGCCAGGCCGCCGACCGCGCGGTCCACAGCCGGGTGGGTGCGCCCACGGCACCGGATGCTCTGGCTGAGCACGTGGCCGCGATGATGTGGAGCCAACTGGAAGGAGAGGACCCGTGCCCGGTGGGGGAGCCTCGGTTCAGGGCGCGGAAGGGCACGAAGACACGGCTCTTCTACCACGGTCGCCATGCGTCGCCATCCGTGTTGGAACGCATCGTCGGGTGCCCGGATCCGTCGGAGAGGTGGGCCGAGCAGTTCTCCCGGGCCCTTGCGTGCTTCGAACGGGTACCGCGGCGCATGCGAAATACGGGGGCGGACAGGGGCATGGAGTGACCGTGAAGATCGAGGAAGGCGGCGCGTGAGCGAACTTCGAGAGGCCGACCGTCCACCCGCGCCGGAGACCGACGTGCCCGCATCGTGGGCGGCCGCGGACACCGGCGTACCGACAGAGCCGAAGGCCGCTGAATCGTTCACCGAGGCGAAGGACGACACCACCGACGGGCAGATGCAGGAGCCGGTCGAGCCGGCGATCACATCACCGGCCGAGTCGGGTGAGTCGGCCGAACTCACGGAGCCTTCTGAACCGACGGAATCCGTGAGCGTGGGAGATCCGACGGAGCCTGACGAGACGCCGTGGGAGCCCGGCGAGCTGGTGCAGCCGGAGGGTCCGACGGAGTCTGGGGACTTCAACGAGCCCAAGGATCCCAACGGGCATGGGGTACCAGAAGCCTCAGAGAAGTCCGGGGAGCAGGAGCAACTCAAGGAGCACGAAGAACCGGAGGCGCCGGAGGGGTTCGAGGAGTCGGGGGGACCTGAGGAGCCGGAAGGGTTCGAGGAGGCCGGGGGACCTGAGGAGCCGGAGGATCCTGACGTGCCCGGGGAAGTCGACGCTTCGGAGGGCGACGAGGGAGCTGATGCTGATCCGGGAGAGCAGGCTGGTGACAGCGATGACGAGAACAGCCCTCAGTCGGGGGAGACTTCGGAGCTCGAAGCACCCGTAGCTCATGATGCCGAAGGCAGCACGGACGGTCTCCCGTCGCACGAGGAGAACCCGGAGTCGACGGGGCCCGAGGACGACGAGCAGGTGACGGAGAACCTGGAGTCCGACGATGTGGGAGAGCTCGGTGACTCCGGCGACAAGATCCAGGAGACTGTTGAGCAACCGCCTCTCGAGAACATGTACTTCGAGACGGGGCACGAGGTCAAAGGACTGACCTACGGGGACCCGATCAACGAGAGTCCGGTGGGTAAAGTGCCGCTCTTCGACGGACCCCCCGCGCGGGACCAGATCGCTCAGGGGCGCCTGGGCGACTGCGGTGTCATCGCCTCCATCGGAGCGGTAGCCGGTCACAGACCGGAAGCGATCGAGAATGCCGTTCGCGAGAATCCTGACGGTACCTACACGGTCACGCTGCACGACGCGGCACCCGGTGCGGACGGTGTCTTCCGCGCCACCGAACGGCGGATCGAACTGTTGGTCAAGCCTGACCTCCCGATTGTCGAGAGCAACCCGAACGCACCGGCCTTCGCGGCGTTGAGAGGGTCCGCATGGGGCGCGGTACTGGAGAAGTCGATGGCGGGCGTCGACCAGGCCTGGGAAGCCAACCGCAGGGAGAACTGGGAGGCGGCGTGGCAGACGAATCCCAAGGCCGGACCACCTGACAGTCCTACACCCGCCGGCTACGAGCGCCTCAACCAGGGCTCCAGCCAGTGGGACCAGGCCGAAATACTCACCCAGCTCACGGGTGAGGACAGCGCGGTGTACCCGTTCCCCAAGGGTGAAAGTGCCGGCGCCGCCCTGGAGAGTCACCTGCGGCAGCAGCTCGCCGACAACAAGCCGATTCTGGCCGGAACGCGTCCGCTCGACGAGGACGCCGGCGAGAAGGCGCTACCGCACAATCTGATTGCCGGGCACGCGTACGAAGTGGTTGGTGCGCAGGACGGCTTGGTTCACTTGCGAAACCCGTGGAACATGGCCCACCCGGAGCCGATGAAGGCCGAGGAGTTCATGGAGAATTTCAGTTACCAAGGGTGGGGTTTCTACGCCACGCTCACGTAGATGAGTGACAAATCCGCTATGCAATCATGCGCAGAACGTGAGGAAAGGATGGAAATGCCGCAGGACGAGCTGGTGATCCACTCCGGGCAGGTCACCACCACGGTCGCGGGAGGCCGGATCGGTGGGGTGAGCAGCGCCCGTCCCACGGGATCGGAACGGGCCGAGGTGCGGCTGGTCATCAGTGAGGTGGACGGTACGGAGCGGTACGAGCATCTCCGTGTGGAAGACACGTTCGCGGTGGATGGTGAGACCTGGCGTGTCATGGACGTCCGGTACTTCAACGCCGGTCAGTGGGAGGTTGTGGCCGTGCCGGCGAACGTGGGTTCTGCCATGGCGGATATGAAGAATCCTCATGCCTCGGACGCCTCGGACGCCTCGGACGCATGACGTGATGACGCTCGACCTCACCGAGGAAGTGCCGACTATTCGCGAGTTTCCTGTCCGGCCGGGATACGAGAACCAGGACAGGCATGGGGCATTTCGACAGTGATGAGGACGCCTCTCACGACGGGAGGCGCCCGCTGACAGAAGCCGAGGTCGCCTGGTGCCTGACGCGTGATGGGGAGCTCAGGGGCAACTCGGGGACGCTGCAGCACTGGGTCGACTTGGCACAGATGGTCCGAGCCACGGGCAGAACGAGGGGCGTCTGGGAGAGATGGTGCTGGGACAACCGGGCTCGCGTCGCCCGACTGTACGACAGCAACAGTGGTCATCGTCTCTCGATGTTCGAGAGGCATCCCTGGGCACGATTGATCTGCAATGACCTGCACCACCGCTGGTGGGTTGCCTTGGAGGGCCGGGTCGAGATCTCCGAGCCGAGTCGAGAGCCGGGCGACGCCGTAGGGCGTGAACTCGTGATGAAGACCGATGTCCTATGGAAACGCCGAGAAGAGAAGTACCAGCAGGCGGTTGACCTGCGATTGCGAGTGATCCGCATACACGTCGTCCGGCTGTATGGCGCGGCAAAACCAGAGCGTGAATGGGTGGAGTACGAGGAGCCGACATACTGGTAGTTCCTCGTTCGTGCACGGAACCGAGACGGATGGACTGAAGTGACTCCGGCTCGACGACTCCAAGCCGCCTTGCGTGTGGAGTGTGGAGCGCGGATTTGTAGAGGGGTGGAGCGTTGACTGATTCTGATATCTCTTCTGGGGAACCCGAGTACTATTTCGAGGACGTCTTCAGTTTCGTCTCCGACTACCTGTCCCAGATGATCCGCCGCCCGGTCAACGGTATGTCGGCCACATGGTGCCCCCAGTGGTGGCAGCACCCCGAGGCCGGCGCCAGGCTCCTTGCGTTGTGGTTGGCCTGGGAGCACCTGCGCAAGGACCCGGCCCTCGGCATGTCGACGTGGTGGCTGGATCACGCCGACCGGCATCTGCGGGCTTTGATGGACCCGGACATGGGTCCCTTCGCGGCTTGTTCGCCCAGTGACGGGCACACAGAGCAGCCGTTCGATCCGCTTCCGGTGGACTTGCCAGCCCCTGACGCCAACCCTGTTCTGCCGTCTTGGGGAGAGCCATCGGTTCCCCCTCCTCCTCCACCACCTCCGTTCAGATCGGTGTGACGGAATAAGTGGTGGGGCCGGCGCTCAGCTGCATGATCGGTGGCACCCATCCCCACCACTCGGCGTGCGGGCTGTGCGTGTCCTGGTGTCCTCGACATCCGGACCGGGTCCGTCGACTGTTCCTCTCGAGTGGGCGGTGTACAGCTCAGCCTGGGCCGAGAAGGCCTTACTCCCTGCCGGTCCGGAGGTACACGCAACGGCGTGTTGGTGGAGGCAGTACTCGATGGACGCCATGTCCGAAGCCGGGGAGAGGTGTCGGGTCACTTCTGAGAATGTTGTTCCGCCTCGCCTCAGACGCCGCTTTCCGCGTACGCCTCCGTCATCAGAAGCCGTATGTCTCCCTGAGTTCGCGGCCGATTCCCTGGGCGACGAAGTCCGTCATGTCGTAGGCGGAGAGGTGCACGACTCCGCACCGGGCGCCCGGGTGGATCCTCGCCGCGTACTCGTCCAGAAGCTCCGCCAGGATCTCCGCGCGGACGGCAGAGATGGCGACGTTCTCGGGGTTCCCCTTCTCACGGAAGATGCGGTGTTCGTTCGCGTGGGGGGCCCTCGGCTTCCGGCCCAACTCCACGCTGCACAGGAACCCCTTGGCGGTGCCCGTGATCGGCCGCGGATCAGGCACGTCCTCGGCCCAGTCCACCCCCAGCAGCGTGTGCACGCGCGGATCGATCGTCTCGTGGCGCTCGCGCCAGTACAGCCCCGACCGTCCCGCCAGCAGGTCCTGCAGATCGTCGGCCGCGATCGTCGTCGCCGGATTCACCGAGAAGTCCCCGTGGTCCCGCATGTCCTTCAGGGACGGCAGGTTCTCCGACGCGCGCCAGGCCGCCCGGGACATGGTCTGGTATCGCGTCTCCAGGTCGTCCACGTCGGACGGTCGGTGGAACACCCGCGCCACGTCGACCGAGCCGACCGGGTGCGGGGTCGGTGCAGGCTTGCCGGTCGCCGCCCGCAGCTCGTCGGCCGCTTCGTGCAGAAGACGGCTCAACTCCGCTGTGTCCGCACCGATGGTCACCCCAGGCCGTCCTGCCGCCAGCCGGTGGACCAACTCGTCGAGCGGGCGGGTCAGCACCATCATGTGGCCCTCGGGAATCACCACGGCCCGGCCCGGCACCATGAAGTCGTCCGGGTAGGGCTCCATCCGCGGCTCGTAGGGGCCGGGGTCCTCGATCAGCCGGGCCGTCCACTCGGCGACCGCCTCGGCGAAGGTGATCGGTCGATCGACGGGACCCGCTGCCCGACGGGAGATCAGATGACGTACGGGATCGGATGGTTCGCCGGCCTGCGGCTCGGGTGCCTCGGAGATGTTGAGGGCCGCCTCCAGTTCCCGCCAGGCCTCCCGGCGCTCCTCCGGCCACCCGCCCCCCGGGCTGTCCAGGCGCCATACACGGGTCTCCTCCACCCACATCATCCGCGCTGCCGCCGAGTACACGAGGTCGTAGGTGTCGGCAAGCTGCATCCGGCCGCTCATTCCGGCTCTCCTTCACGACTGATCAAGTAACTCTCATTCTCACACTGCGCTTTGGCGAAACGGTGAAGATCCGGTCGGTGCGTGCCGAGGGCTGAGGACGTCGTTCGACCGCTGAACCATCCGGGGCGGCGTAGCGTCTCACCAGGGGAAACGCACAGGTCGCCGAAGGGGAGGCACGCATGGCCATGGTCGGGCTGTTCTGGATCGCCGAGGACGGTGGGGTGTACGTCGGGGCGCAGCCGGAGGGGTTCGGGCCCGGGGTGCGGCTGACGCGGGACTGGGTGGAGGGGCTCGGGACCGGGCAGAGCGCGGTGTGGGGCTGGTCGGAGATCGGGTCGGTCGCCGTGCGGTACGTGCGGATCAGGTCCGCCGCCCGACTGCTCGCCACCACGGCCGTCGACCTCGTCACCAACGCCGTCGTGGGCGGCGGTGAGGCCGCGGCGGCCTTCGAGGTGCACCTGGAGACCGTCGACCGCACCGTCGAACTCACCGCCCAGTCCGCCGCCGCGCTCGGCGGCTACGTCCAGTCCGAGTACGACCTCTCCGTCGCGCTGCTGGAGCGCTTCGCGGCGGGTACGGCGGAGGTGGAGACCCTGGCGAACTGGGGCCGCGCCCACGCCGCCGAGGGCACCCCGCGACGCGAGGAGCGCGAGGCGCTGCTGCGGGAGTGGAGCGGGGGCTGAGCCGCCGCAGGGGCCGAGCCGCCGGTGGGGGCACGGAACCGCCGGTGGCCGGAGGGTAGTTGTCGGGAACCCGGTTCCCTCTGTCCACCGTCCCCGACAATGACCATTGGACACCGGAGGGACACATGACCACACCTGACGCACCACAGGACGGTTCACGGGACACCGCACGCGGCAACGGCATCTCCGTGACCCACGACCTCGAGGCGCACGACTGGTCGAACGAGGAGACGGCCGCGTACGAGGCGGCGATCGAGGCCGTCAACGGGGCGGTCGGCGCGTACAGTGCGCGGATCGCGGCGGAGGAGGCCAAGGACGCCCCCGACGCCGCCGTCATCGAGGCCGCGCGCGCCGCGCAGGGGCGGCTGGCGAAGGAGCGTGAGCGGCTCCGCTCGGCCGACCGCGAGCAGATCGCCGAGGCCCGTACGCACTACGCCCGGCTCGCCCGCGAGGTCCTGGCGGGCCTCGCATGACCGACCCGGCCGAGCGCACGACCCGTCCGGGCGATCGGGTGCCCGAGCCGCCCGCGCGAGCGTCTACCGCCGGGGCGAGAGCAAGCCCCGCTACGGCAACGCGCTCGACGGCACCGGCGACTGGACCGGCCCGCCGGAACTGCGCCAGGCGCTCGCCGCGGAACGGGTCCGCCCCTGGACACCGGCCGAGAGCGACTCGTTCGTCAGCACGCAGCTGCGTCTGCGGGAGTCCGCCCAGGCGCTGGATCCCGAGTGGCCCGGCCGGCTCACCCGTATCGAGGACCAGGCCCGCTCCCTTCCGACCCCGGCGGCAGCGACTCGGCTCCCCGCACCGACAGCACCGACAGCACCGGCCGCACCGGCTGCGTCAGCCGCTCCAGCTCCTCCAGCGGCATCCTCGGCCCCGGCACCGGCCACGAGCCCGTCGACAGCGCCCACTACCCCGTCGGCCACCACCACACCCACCTCCCGATGTCCGCAGCCGCTGCTGCGCGCTCCCGCAGCACACCCCGCCCCGCCGGCCCCGGCACACCACAGCCCCCGAGCAACCAGGCCCCCCCGCCCGGCTCCCGGCCAAGGGGCCGGCCTTGGCCCTGTTCCCGGCCGGGCGACCCCACCGCAGGGCCCGACCGGCCCCGATCCGAACCGGCGCGGCAGGTAGTCAGAGCGCGCCTGCCCACACGCCCGCTCGCCGTCCACCGCCGCTCGCCGTCCACAGCCGACCGGTGGATCGCCGCCGGCTGGTGGACCCCGCCGGTCCACCAGCCACGCACGGCCGGGCGTGAGGTCCGCCACCCGACCCCACTCCCCTTCCCCATCCCGGCGCCCGGACAAGGGCCCGGCGGCCCCATGGGACCGGCGCGGCCCCGTCGCCGTGGGACCGGCCCGGGCCGTCCGCAGGCCGCCGCCGGGCACCCCGCTGACCTGCCGCCCCACCCCCGACGGCCCCGGAAAACCCCGTCACGGACCTCCTTCGCCCCCAACGTGTGCCCCTCCCGGCGCCCCTGACCGACGGCGGTGACCCGGCCCGGGCGGCGGCCCCCGGAGCGGGAAGGCCGAGCGGCGACAGAGGAAGCCCTTTGCTTTACCCTCTTCACACCGAGACCACACAAGGCTGTTGTCATCTCGTTAAGTGATTAGTCCTTGACGCTGAGGTGGTCACCGCGTTGGCTTTCAGCCACATGGGTCGCAGTTGCTGCACCCACGCCCGGAAGGCCCTTGATGTGAACGCCCGTACCACCCGCAATACCCCCGGCACTCGTATACGTCGTCGCACCACCGCTCTGCGCCGCACCGCCACCACCCTCGCCGCCTCGGCCGCGGCCGTCTCCCTCGCCGCCTGCGGGGTCGTGGACGTCGGGGACAGCGCGGAGGCGAGTCCCACGAAGGGCGACGACATCACGGTGGGCGTGCTGTTCCCCGACAAGGACACCAAGCGGTACGAGCAGTTCGACTACCCGAACATCAAGAAGAAGATCGCCGAGCTCACCGACAACAAGGGCATCACCAAGTACGCCAACGCGGAGAAGGACCCGGAGACCCAGAGCAGCCAGCTGGAACAGATGGTGCAGGACAAGGTCGACATCATCATCGTCGACGCCGTGGACGCCAAGACCATCGCTCCCGCCGTGCAGAAGGCGGACGACGCCGGCATCCCCGTCATCGCCTACGACCGCCTGGCCGAGGGCCCGATCGACGGCTATGTCTCCTTCGACAACGAGCTCGTCGGGCAGGTGCAGGGCCGCTCGCTGGTGGAGGACCTGGGCGACAGCGCCGCCAACAAGATCGTCATGATGAACGGGTCCCCGACCGACCCGAACGCCGCCATGTTCAAGGAGGGCGCGCTCTCCGAGCTCCAGGACAAGGTGACGATCGCCGAGACCTTCGACACCAAGGACTGGGACCCGGTCGTCGCGAAGGCGAACATGGAGAAGGCCGTCGCCAAGCTGGGCGTCGACAACATCGACGCCGTCTACGCCGCGAACGACGGAATCGCCGGTGCCGTCATCGACGTGCTGAAGACCGCCGGTGTCACCAAGGTGCCGCCGGTCACCGGGCAGGACGCCGACCTGGACGCCGTGCAGCGGATCCTCACGGGCGACCAGTACATGACCGTGTACAAGTCGTTCCCGACACAGGCCGCCGCCGCCGCCGAGATGGCCGTCGCCAAGGTCCAGGGCCGCTCCATCGAGTTCGACGCCCTCGCCAAGGACAGCGTCGACTCCCCGACCACCAAGAAGATCCCGGCCCAGCTGGTGCCCCCGGTCGCGCTGACCAGGTCCAACATCAAGGACACGGTCGTCGCCGACGGCATCTACACGGTTAAGCAGATCTGCACGTCGGCCTTCAAGGCCAAGTGCGACGCGGCCGACCTGAGGTAGCCGCCGACGGCCCGACGGGGCCGGGGGCCCTGCCCCCGGCCACCGGAACCCCGCGGAGGGTCCTCCCGGCCCTCTCAAGCCACCCGCGTGAACTCGATCGTCACCTCCGGCGGCCCCCCGGCCACCCCCCGGTAGATGCCCTTGTGCGGGGTCACGTCGTCGTAGTCGCGGCCGCGGCCGACGACGACGTGGGACTCGTCGGCGGGGACGCGGTTGGTGGGGTCGTAGCCGGTCCAGTCGCCCGCCCAGTATTCGATCCAGGCGTGGCTCTGGCCGGCGACGGGCCGGTGGAGTTCGGCCTCGCGTTCGGGGTGGAGGTAGCCGGAGACATAGCGGGCGGGCAGGCCGAGGGCGCGGAGCATGCCGAGCGTCAGGTGGGCGATGTCCTGGCAGACGCCGGCCCCCTGCTCCCACGCCTCGGCCGCACTGGTGTGCACCCCGGTCGCGCCCGGCACGTACGCGACGTGGTCGGCGACCATCGACGACACCGCCGTCGCCGTCCCGTGCACGTCGAGGCCGGCGGACGCCTCCCGGGCCCGGTCCAGCAGCGCGGCCGGGAGTGTCGTACGGCCGGTCGCGGCCAGGTACTCCAGCAGGCGGGAGCCTGCGGTCGCCCGGTGGACGTCCGCCCACCCGGGCGCGTCCGGCAGCGGCTCCGGCGGGGCCGTCTCCACGAGGCTGGTCGCGGTGATCGTCAGGTCGGAGTGGGGCTCGATGAGGTCGAAGCCGGTGACCTGGGTGCCCCAGTAGTCCCAGTACGACCAGGTCGGCGTCGAGGGGTTCACCAGCACCCGCGCGTCCAGGGTGGTCTGGCCCGGCAGCGTCAGCGGGGTCATGCGGACCTCGTTGTGGGAGGAGGCCGCGGGCTGCGCGTACGCGACGCGGGTGATGTGCCGGATGCGCAGGCGCCGGGTCGCCCGTACAGCCGCTCCAGGCAGGTTCATCGTGCTCACGCGCCTTCCTGGGCCCATTCGACGGGCCCCTGGTACGGGAAGAACTTCTCGGCCACCGCCTCCGCCGAGGCCATGCATGCCTGCTGCAGGTCCCGCAGCAGCGTCGGCAGGCCGGCCTCCAGGGCCTCGGAGTCGAGGTATTCGAGGTGGGTGCGCAGGGCGCCGATCGGGCGGCGGGCCGGGTCCTGACGGGGGCGGCCGAGCGCGGCCAGGCACTCCTCCGCCGTGGTCAGCGCGTGCAGCGCCGAGCGCGGGAAGTCCCGGTCGAGCAGCAGGAACTCGGCGACCTTGGGGCTGTCGCCGAAGCCGCCGTGCAGCCGCGCGTACGCCTCGTCGGCGCCGCTCGCGCTCAGCAGCGTCGGCCAGTCGGGCGCGTGCGCCGCGTCCAGCACCCGCACCGACAGCAGCCGCACGGTCATGTCCACCCGCTCCAGGCTGCGGCCGAGCACCACGAAACGCCAGCTGTCGTCCCGGCTCATCGTGGAGTCGGCGAGCCCGAAGAAGAGGGCGGCACGCCGTCGTACCAGCTCCAGATAGGCGTACGGGCCGCCCGTGCGGCGCGCGGCCGTCCGCTGGTCGGCGAGGGCGTGCCAGGTGGAGTTGAGGCACTCCCACATCTCGGAGGAGACGGCCTCGCGGGCACTGCGGGCGTTGAGCCGGGCCGCCCCGAGCGCGCCCTCGATGGAGCCTGTCGAGCGGGCGTCGAAGGCCAGTCGGTCCAGCACCTGCTGCATGTCGCAATGCAGGTCGGGCGCGTCCACGCCGAGGATCGCGTACAGCGAGCGGCAGGCCGCGTCCTCGTCCCGCCAGGGGTCTTCGAGGAGGCGGTGGAGATAGGCGTCGAGGATGCGGCCCGTCGCGTCGGCCCGCTCCACGTACCGGCCCGTCCAGGTCAGGGCCTCGGCTATCCGGGAGAGGATCACGTCGTTCACTGCTGCTGCGCCCCTTCCTGCACGACCGTACGGGTGCCGTCGGGGCCGAGCTGGCGTGGAGCCTTCTCCGGCAGTGTTCCCGGTCCGCCGCTCTCCTCGTACCGCTGCTCGGCGGGTCCCTCGGCGAGCACCCAGGTGTCCTTGGAGCCGCCGCCCTGGCTGGAGTTGACGATGAGGTTGCCCTCCTGGAGGGCGACCCGGGTCAGCCCGCCGGGCAGGACCCACACGTCGCTCCCGTCGTTCACGGCGAAGGGCCGCAGGTCGATGTGGCGCGGGGCCATGTGCTCGCCGGCGAGGGTGGGGGAGGTGGACAGCGCCACCGGCCGCTGCGCGATCCAGCCGCGCGGATCGGCCCGCACGGCCTCCCGGGTGCGCTCCAGCGTCTCCCGGTCGGCCTTCGGACCGATGACGATGCCCTGCCCGCCGGCCCCGTCGACCGGCTTGATCACCAGCTGGTCGATCTGGTCCAGGACGGCCTCCAGCTGCCCGGGTTCGTCCGGCCGGAAGGACTCCACGTTCGGAAGGACCGGTTCCTCACGGAGGTAGTAGCGGATGAGGTCGGGGACGTAGGTGTAGAGGAGCTTGTCGTCCGCGATGCCGTTGCCCACCGCGTTCGCCAGCGTGACGTTCCCCGCCATCGCCGCGCCCATGATCCCCGGGCAGCCGATCACCGAGTCGGGCCGGAAGTGGAGGGGATCGAGGAAGTCGTCGTCGAGCCGCCGGTATACGACATGGACGGGCATCTCCCCACGGGTCGTCCGCATCCACACTCGGTTCCCCCGGCAGACGAGATCGTGGCCCTCCACCAACTGCACGCCCATCAGTCGTGCCAGCAGGGCGTGTTCGAAGTAGGCGGCGTTGTTGGGACCGGGGGTGAGAACGACGACGCGCGGATCGCCGATGCCGCCGGGCGCGGCGGCCCGCAGCGCGGCGAGCAGCCGCTGCGCGTAGCCGTCGACGGGCACCACGTGCTGCTCGGCGAAGAGGGACGGGAACACCCGGGTCATCGCGCGCCGGTTCTCGATGACGTAGGACACCCCGGACGGCACCCGGACGTTGTCCTCCAGCACCCGGAAGTCACCCGCCTCGTCCCGTACGAGGTCGATGCCGGCCACGTGGATACGGACCCCGCCCGGCGGCTCCACACCGTGCGCGGCCCGGTGGAAGTGCGGCGAGTTGAGGAGCAGCCGCCAGGGCACGACACCGTCCTCGAAGGCCCGGCACGGCCCGTACGCGTCCGCGAGGTACGCCTCCAGCGCCCGTACGCGCTGCGTCACTCCGCGCTGGATGAGGTCCCACTCCAGGGCGTCCAGGATGCGCGGCACCAGGTCCAGCGGCCAGGGTCTCTCCTCGCCCGCGAAGGCGTACGTCACGCCCCGGTCGGTGAACGCGCGGGCCATCTGGTCGGCCCTGAAGCGCAGTTCACCCGGCTCGATGGGCCGGAGCGCCGCCAGCACCGGCTCATAGGCGGTCCTGACCTCACCCGGCCGCTCAAACATCTCGTCCCACGCGTCGGCCAGCGCGTAGGCGTCAAATATGTCCGCCATGGGCCGACGGTAAGCGCGTGCCGTAACACCCCGGTCACCGGTGCGTTTCCGCCGGCTTGCGGCGGCGATCGCGACCTGCGGAAACGGAGGGTTTGACGTACGGCCGGGCGGGGCAGCCGACGGTTCTACGATCCGGGGGCACCTGCCCGGCGCCGGACGGCGTCCGGGCGACGTCCCGCCTTGCCGTGCCCGCCCGGAATCTGGTCTCGGGCACGTGCACACCCTTGCCGTCCGCCCGAACTTCAGCTTGTTGCAGAGCGCACTGCCTGAGGGGTGGAGGAACTCGGGCATAAGTGCTTCTACGGGGATGTAAACATGGCGGAGCCGTGTTGCGGTGCCCGTGCGGGCCGCGCATAGTTGCGCTTCGAACAGGGCGGAACCGGGGGTGAAGTGGGTGATGGTCGGGCACGCGACCGACGAGCATCCGCATGGGGCCGACCGGCTCTGCGCGGCCGGGGACCGCGTGTACTCCAGAGCCGTGCGCCGGGGCCGCGTCCCGCGCGAGGACGCCGACCCCGTGCCCTGTCTCCTCGAACTCGCCCTGCTGCACCCCGATCCCGACGACATGGGCTGGCTGGTGCCCACCTCCCCGCAGGAGGTCATGACCCGGCTGCTGCGCGGTGTGCACGCCGAGGTCAGCGCCAGCCAGGCCCGGATGGGCGCGGCGGTCGACGCCGTCGAGTGGTACGCGGGCCTCGGCAGTTCGCGGATGCGGACGCCGGCGGAGAGTTCGGCGATCCGGGTGCTCGACGGGCTGGCCCGGATCCGGGCGGCGATCGACGAGGCCACCGACCGCTGCACCGTCGAGGTGCTGACCGTGCAGCCGGGCGGCATCCGTCGCGAGGACGAGCTGCGCGAGGGGCTGCACCGGGCGCTGGCGATGTGCCGCCGGGGTGTGCGGATGCGGGACCTGTACACGCATGTGGCCAGGCACGGGCAGGGCCTGCACAACTACATGGAGCTGATGGGGGAGTCGGCGGAGGCCCGCACCCTGGACGAGGTCGTGGAGCGCCTCATCGTCTTCGACCGGACGGTGGCCTTCATCCCCGCCAACACCGACCGCACCATGGCCCTGGAGATCCGCCACCCCGCGCTGGTCGAGTACCTGGTCACGGTCTTCGAACGTCTCTGGCGCCTAGGGGTCCCGCTGGCCGCGTCGCTCCCCTCCACCGGTGTCGCGGGCATCACGCACCGGGAGCGGTCCATCGCGGCGTTGCTGGCGGAGGGCCACCAGGACGCGGTGGTCGCCGAGCGGCTGGGCATCAGCGTCCGCACCTGCCGGGCTCACATCGCCCGTCTCTCCGAACGCCTCGGCGCGGCCAGCCGCACCCAACTGGGCGTCCGCATAGCCGAGGCCGGCCTCGACGGCCCGCCCCGCTCGACCCCACCGGACGACCCGCCCGCCCCCGCTGCCGCCGAGTCGAGCACGACTCCTACTGCTCCGTGCCCTCCTGTTTGAGGATGCCGGACTCCGCGATGCGATAGCCGAGTTGCGCCCGGCTGCCACTGCCCAGTGCCGTCGCCAGCTTCGCTATGTGGGCGCGGCAGGTGCGGACGTTCATACCGAGGCGCCGGGCGATGGCCTCGTCGACGTGGCCCTCGACGAGGAGTTTGGCTATGGAGTGCTGGATGTCCGTGATGCCGTCAGGGGCCGTCTCATAGGGCGCGCCGGCGGTCAGTGGGACAGCTCGGCCCCACATGAACTCGAAGACCTTGACCAGGTAGCGAACAAGTCCGGGATGGCGCAGCTCCAGGGCGACCTGCCGGTCGTCCCTGATGGGGATGAAAGCGACGCTCTCGTCGCAGATGATGAGCCGATCGACGAGTTCGTCGATCGTGCGTATCTCCACCTTGCCGTCGCCGATCTGGTCGATGTAACCCAGACGTTCGGGGCTGTAACGAGCCGTGTGCTGGTAGAGAGTGCGCAGGCGCACTCCTCTTTCGATCAGCGGCCGGTCACGTTCCAATCCCTCGATGAGCCGCTGCTCGGGTCGGCGGCGCCCACTCGGCTGGACCGTCAGCATCTCGGTCTGACACTCGGCGGTAGCCAGGTCAAGCGCCGTGTTGATGCGGTCCAGGCCCTCCAGGACCGTGATCGAGTGAGTGGGTGCGGCCTCCTGGGCGGTGAGGGCCATAAAGGGCTCGAATACGTCGGAGAGTTCGATGGACAGCCGTCGGCGCTCACTGATTTCGCGCTCTATGGGGGTCAGTCGCTGGGCCAGGGCGACCAAGGGGGCCACGGGGCGCAGCCAGCCGATGTCGTCCGGATCCGGGTGGAGGAGTGCGAACTCCATCAGGCAGGGCGCAGACTCTACGTCAGCGCGAGCGATACGTCCCACCCGCAGCGCGTTCGCGTAGAGGCGCCCACCTTCCTCGCACAGCTCGGTCACTGGATGGGGATGTGTCGCTTTAGTCGGATCTGTCACCAAATCTCCACCCCCCAGGGTCCTGAACATGCAGGAACATGATGCATCGATTATGTGGCCATGACGTGCCCGAATGAGTCATCGTCATACCCGACGGGGGAAGAGGGGACCTTCAAGTGAGGACGAAGCCGACTATGCGTAACAGAATGCTTCGCTCGGTGCTTGTCGCCGCCTTCTCCGCCGTTGTGGCTTTCGGGGCGCTGAGCGGCCTTTCCGGCGCGGAGAGTGGTGCTCGCCCGGCGGACGGTGGCGAGGCGTCGACTGCCGTGGTGGCAGCTGAAGTCAGTGCTACCGGAGAGACTGGCGAACAAGACAGCGTCTGGGACTGAATGACATGACCACTCCTCCCGACGACCGTTCCTTCCGCCGCGAAATGGCCACCGCCTACCGCTCCGGTTGGCACTTCATCGACCTGGCCACCGCCATCCCCCACAGCGGTGACTCGTTGATGGTGACCGTGTTCGGCGAACCGGTGGTGGTGACGCGGGACGAGGACGAGGACATCCGGGCGTACCGGTGTCTGCGGCGACCGCGCGGCGCGCCGCAGCCAGTACGGTGTGCCGTTCGGTACGGGATGGTCTTCGTCAATCTCGACCAGCGCGACCACCGGCTCGCCGAGCCGGAGACCCCGGCCTCCACGGCCGTTACAGCCACCCCCCGCAGTGCCTGAAGCGATTCCCCCGTCGTTTCAAATCGCTCAGGCGCTTCCCCCCAGCAGCGGCGTCACCGTGACCTGAACACGGTGACGCCGCTGCAGGCTTACGGGGACATTTCTGGATGTCCGCCGGTATCGGAGCAGGCCCGCCCGCTCGTTCATCTGTCCGAAAAAAGGTCAACCGGCAGCGGACGGTGACCGAGGGAACCGTCAGCCGCGCCCCAGCGCCCCGGTCAGTTCGATCTCGATCACGACGCGGAGCGGGTTCGGCCGCGGCTCCCTGCCGTAGCGCTCCGCGTACCGCCGCTCCGCCTCCGCGACCCGCCCCCGGTCCTCGTACACCCGGCCGAGCCCCTCCAGCGTGGCCCAGCGCGCGCCCTCCATCTGGCACACGGCCACCCGCGCGCCCCCGGCGCCCGCGGCGCGCACGTGCCGTGCCTTCGCGCTCCCCGTACGGGTGATGACCCGAGCGATCCGGGCCTCGGGGTCGTATGTCACTCCGACGGGCACCACATGGGGGCTGCCGTCGGCGCGGAGGGTGGTCAGGGTGCAGAGATGGCGCTCCCGCCAGAAGGCGAGGTACGCGTCATCGGGCTCACCGGGGTCCACTCGATAGGTGCTCACGGCCAGGAATCTAGCGGGGAAAAGGGTTACCCGGCCCCCGGGTCCACGGGAAGGTCCTCGGGAACCTCCGGAACCCTCCCCAGCCCTACCTTGAGTGGAATAGACTCAACTTTGTGTACGTTACTTGAGTCACCCAAGCCGACGACGCCAGGAGGGAAACGCGAACGTGGACGCCGAGCTGACCAACAGGAGCCGGGACGCGATCAACGCGGCCAGCAACCGGGCCGTGTCCGAGGGACACGCCGACTTCACCCCCGCCCACCTGCTGCTGGCTCTGCTCCAGGGGCAGGAGAACGAGAACATCACCGACCTGCTCGCCGCCGTCGACGCCGACCAGGCGGCCGTACGCGCGGGCGCGGAGAAGATCCTCGCCGGTCTGCCCAGCGTGACCGGCGCCACCGTGTCGCCGCCCCAGCCCAACCGCGAGCTGCTCAGCGTGGTCGCCGAGGCCCAGGCCAAGGCGAAGGAACTGGGCGACGAGTACGTCTCCACCGAGCACCTCCTGATCGGCATCGCCGACAAGGGCGGCCAGGCCGGGGACGTACTCTCCCGGCAGGGGGCGAACGCCAGGAGGTTGCAGGAGGCGTTCCAGAAGGCAAGGGGAGGACGCCGGGTGACCACCGCCGATCCGGAGGGCCAGTACAAGGCCCTGGAGAAGTTCGGGACCGATTTCACCGCCGCCGCGCGGGAGGGGAAGCTCGACCCCGTCATCGGCCGGGACCAGGAGATCCGGCGCGTCGTGCAGGTGCTCTCCCGCCGGACCAAGAACAACCCCGTCCTCATCGGTGAGCCCGGCGTCGGCAAGACCGCCGTCGTCGAGGGCCTTGCCCAGCGGATCATCAAGGGCGACGTGCCCGAGTCGCTGAAGAACAAGCGGCTGGTCTCGCTCGACCTGGGCGCCATGGTCGCCGGGGCCAAGTACCGGGGTGAGTTCGAGGAGCGGCTGAAGACGGTCCTCGCCGAGATCAAGGACTCCGACGGTCAGATCATCACCTTCATCGACGAGCTGCACACGGTGGTCGGCGCGGGCGCCGGCGGCGACTCCGCCATGGACGCCGGCAACATGCTGAAGCCCATGCTGGCCCGCGGCGAGCTGCGCATGGTCGGCGCGACGACCCTCGACGAGTACCGCGAGCGCATCGAGAAGGACCCGGCGCTGGAGCGCCGCTTCCAGCAGGTGCTGGTCGCCGAGCCGACCGTCGAGGACACCATCGCGATCCTGCGCGGCCTCAAGGGCCGCTACGAGGCCCACCACAAGGTCGTGATCGCCGACGCGGCCCTGGTCGCCGCCGCCACCCTCTCCGACCGGTACATCACCTCCCGTTTCCTGCCCGACAAGGCCATCGACCTCGTCGACGAGTCCGCCTCACGGCTCCGGATGGAGATCGACTCCTCGCCCGTCGAGATCGACGAGCTGCAGCGGTCCGTGGACCGGCTGCGCATGGAGGAGATGGCCCTCGACAAGGAGACCGACGCCGCCTCCCGCGAGCGTCTGGAGCGGCTGCGCCGCGACCTCGCCAACAAGGAGGAGGACCTGCGGGGCCTCACCGCCCGGTGGGAGAAGGAGAAGCAGTCCCTCAACGCGGTCGGTGAACTCAAGGAGAAGCTCGACGAGTTGCGCGGCCAGGCCGAACGCGCCCAGCGCGACGGCGACTTCGACACCGCCTCCAAGCTGCTCTACGGCGAGATCCCCACCCTGGAGCGGGCGTTGGAGGAAGCCTCCGAGGCCGAGGAGGAGGCCGCCGCCTCCAAGAACACCATGGTCAAGGACGAGGTCGGCGCCGACGACATCGCGGACGTCGTCGCCTCCTGGACCGGCATCCCGGCCGGCCGTCTGCTGGAGGGCGAGACCCAGAAGCTGCTCCGTATGGAGGACGAGCTGGGCCGCCGCCTCATCGGCCAGACCGAGGCCGTACGGGCCGTGTCCGACGCCGTACGCCGCTCCCGCGCGGGCATCGCCGACCCGGACCGCCCCACCGGCTCCTTCGTCTTCCTCGGCCCGACCGGTGTCGGCAAGACCGAGCTGGCCAAGGCCCTCGCCGACTTCCTCTTCGACGACGAGCGGGCCATGATCCGCATCGACATGTCGGAGTACAGCGAGAAGCACAGCGTGGCCCGGCTCGTCGGCGCGCCCCCCGGGTACATCGGCTACGAGGAGGGCGGCCAGCTGACGGAGTCCGTCCGTCGGCGTCCCTACTCGGTCGTGCTGCTGGACGAGGTGGAGAAGGCGCACCCCGAGGTCTTCGACATCCTGCTGCAGGTGCTGGACGACGGCCGGCTCACGGACGGACAGGGCCGTACGGTCGATTTCCGCAACACGATCCTGATCCTCACCTCGAACCTGGGCAGTCAGTACCTGGTCGACCCGGTCATCAGCGCCGAGGTGAAGAAGCAGCAGGTCATGGACGTGGTGCGGGCCTCCTTCAAGCCGGAGTTCCTCAACCGCCTCGACGACCTGGTCGTCTTCTCCGCCCTGGACAAGGCGGAACTGGAACGCATCGCCGCGCTCCAGATCGACCGGCTGGCCAAGCGTCTGGCCGAGCGCCGCCTCACCCTGGAGATCACCCCCGAGGCCCTGACCTGGCTCGCGGACGAGGGCAACGATCCGGCGTACGGCGCCCGCCCGCTGCGCCGCCTCGTCCAGACCGCCATCGGCGACCGTCTGGCCAAGGAGATCCTCTCCGGCGAGGTGAAGGACGGCGACACCGTCCGGGTGGACACCTTCGGGGAGGGCGAGGGGCTGATCGTGGGCCCGGTCCCGTCTATGGAGAAGAAGCCGTGACGGGGGCCGATCGGGGGTACCCGAAAGGTTCCCCGCCACGCTCGTAGCTGAATCCCCCGGCGGATCCGGCCAAGGGCGACGAACCGCGCGGGGCGGGGGTTGCCACCCCCCGCCCCGCATGGGAGAGGATGGCGGAATCCGTACGAAGGGAAAATCACGGTGAGCATCGACCCGTCCTCGATTCCGAACTTCGGGGGCCAGCCCGAGCCGCAGCCCCAAGGGCCGGCGGGCCCCGTCGTTCCGGATCAGGACCTTGTGAAGCAGCTCCTGGACCAGATGGAGCTGAAGTACGTCGTCGACGACGAGGGTGACCTCGCGGCGCCGTGGGAGGAATTCCGCACGTACTTCATGTTCCGTGGCGAGGGTGACCAGCAGGTCTTCTCGGTGCGCACGTTCTACGACCGCCCGCACCAGATCGACGAGAAGCCGTCTCTGCTGGAGACCATCGACGACTGGAACCGCCGCACCCTGTGGCCCAAGGTCTACAGCCACACCCACGACGACGGCACGGTCCGCCTCATCGGCGAGGCCCAGCTGCTGATCGGCACCGGCGTCAGCCTGGAGCACTTCGTCTCGTCGACGGTCAGCTGGGTGCGGGCCGCCATCGAGTTCGACAAGTGGCTCGTCGAGCAGCTCGGCCTGGCCGAGGACGTCGACGAGACCGACGACAAGCCGAAGGACGGCGACGACGACGCGGAGTAGTCGCCGTCGAACGCCCCGCAGACAGACATCCGAGAGCCCGGCCCGGGCGCCCGCCGCACGGCGGTGTGCCAGGGCCGGGCTCTCGCCGTCCGGACCGACGCCACCGTGTCGACAGCAGCGAGAACGCGGGCAGCGGGGAGAGCGAGCTACGCCGCAGCCGCGGGGATGGCGACGCTGATCCGCCCGTCGGGCTCCTGACCGAGGAGGTCGTCGAGGACGGCCTCCGGAGGCGGGTGACGGTCATCCGTGAGTACGCGGCTCCTGTGGTGCCCGGCTTGTTGCAGACGGAGGACCACGCACGGGACGTGCTGCGAACCGGCCGGACACTCGGCAGCTAGGAGCAGGGGAAGAGCGGGTCGTCTTTCGTATGGGACGACAGGAGCGCCTCGGTACGCCTGATCGGCCCGAGCTGTGGGTGATGTTCGACGAGGCGGTGCTCAGACGTTCGGTCGGCGGCCAGCCGGTGATGCGTGAGCAGTTTGGCGCGACTCATCAGGACCTCAACCGAGCGTCACATCACTGTGCAGGTACTGCCGTTCGACCAAGCGAGCACGAAGTCAGCCCGGCGCCGTGCTTCGAAGCCGCCTCCTGGGCCGCCTTCATAGGCGAGTTGAGGCCGGGCAGCACCACCGCCCCTCAGGCGGCCGGGCCCCGGCCGCCGTCCGTCTTCCGGGCTCACCGGGCCCTTGTCCGCGAGGGTCCGGCGGGCCACTGACCTCCCCAAAGAACCGGGGGGAAGAACTACCCGCCCACCCACCCTCCCCGGCCGCGAGGCCCGCTTCACCCGTCCGGGTGACCGGCTTGCAGGCGCGGGATGCGGGCGGTTACGTTCGCCGCGACAACCGCAAACAGATACGGCCCCCGGCCGGGACTGGCATCCCGAACGAGGGCCTGACCAACCAGGAAGTACGGCTTCCCGATGGCTGACTCGCAGTCTAACGCGCCCCTGCGCGCCGACGCCGGAGCTCCGAGCTCCGGTGTGATCCACGTACGCACCCGGCTGACGGCCGACTTCACCGTGATCTCCAACGCCCTCGCCCAGCGGCGCGGCAGCGCGGTCACGGTCGGTGTCGCGGCGTACATCTCCTCTCTGCCCAGCGGCACTTGTGTGAGCATCGCCGCCCTGTGCGAGCACTTCGACGAGGGCGAGATCCTCATCTCGCGAGCGCTGAGGGAGTTGGAAGCGGCCGGATACCTGGAACGCCGCCGCGAGCGAACGCCCACCGGCCAGGTCCGTACCCGGACGTACTTCTACGACGTACCCGGCGGCGGACCAGAACCGGACCCGGACCCTTACGGGCCTCCCGAGCCCCCAAGGCCTCGTCGCTCCCGGAAGCAGTCCGCCACCGCCACGCCCGCGCCCGGGGCTGTGCGGGACACGGAGGGGGCACCTGTACCGGGGGAGGAGACGACGGCGGAGACAGCGGAGCCGGAAGCACAGGCCGAGCCCGAGTCCAAGCCCGAGTCCAAGCCCGAGGCACCGGTCCCGCCCGCCGACTCCGACCCCCGAGCCATCGCCGTACTCGCCGGCCTTCGCCGGGCCGACCCCCGTCTCGTCCTGTCCGAGCGGGAAGCCGCCCGCCTCGCCCCGGCCGTCACCCGGTGGCTCGGGGCAGGCCTGCTGCCCACCCAGATCACCGACCACCTCACCGTACGACTCCCGGCAGACCTCCTCGTCCGCCCGGCCGGCATCCTCGCCTACCGGCTCAAGGAGACTCCACTGATCGCACCGGAGCCCGGAAGCCCCGAGACCCCAGAGCGCCCGGCGGTCCTGAGAATGCGGAACTGCGACGGCTGCGACCGGGGCTTCCGCTCGGCGGGACACAGCCACTGCCGGGACTGCCGGTCCCGGGACCAACTCCCCGCGACCGGCTGAGCCGGTCGCCGGGTGTGCGGTCCACCCGCAGGTGGGAGGCTTGATGTGGCACGATGCGAAATCTGACGCCATGATCGGTCGGCTCGCCATGCACAGGGACGCGGCCGCACTCTCCGTGGCCACCGGCAGGTCATCAGCCCCCGGTGGCCGTCCGGAGGGGCGTCAGAAGGCGGCCTTGAGTCGCTTCGCCGCCTCCTCCAGCACCTCCAGGCGCTTGCAGAACGCGAACCGCACAAAGGGCGCGCCCTCCTCGCGGTGGTCGTAGAACACGGCGTTCGGGATGGCCACCACGCCCGCCCGCTCGGGCAGCGCCCGGCAGAAGGCGAAGCCGTCGGTCTCGCCGAGGGGGCGGATGTCGGCGGTGACGAAGTACGTCCCCGCCGTCCGGAACACCCCGAAACCGACGTCGGCCAGCCCCGCCGCCAGCACGTCCCGCTTGGCGAGCATGTCCGCGCGAAAGGCCTCGAAGTAGCTGTCCGGAAGCGCGAGGGCCTCGGCGACGGCGTACTGGAACGGTCCGGAGGCCACGTAGGTGAGGTACTGCTTCGCCGAGCGCACCGCCGTCACCAGCTCGGGCGCGGCCGTCACCCAGCCCACTCCTCGTTCACGCACCTATTTTCCTGGCCGGATGCCATCTCGCCATGGAAATCAGAGGGCAGTCAGATTACAGTCTGAGTATGGGCATCGTGTACTCGGCATCCGAATCGGAATCCGTCTCGTTCACCGATCTGTCCCGGAACCCGAAGGCGGTCGCCGCGAGGGCAGCCGCCCTGGGGTGCCTGCGTGTCACGCACCGAGACGCGCCCGACATGGTGCTGAGCACGGCCATACACGCCGAGCGCACCGAGGAGAACCTGACCACCGCGTCCCGACTGTTCCTTGCCCTGATGAAGCAGGACGGGGGCGCCAGGTCGCTTCTGCTCGCGCTGCCAGAGGTGTTCCCGTGGGTGCGTCACCTGGACGACGAAGAAGTCCGGGAATTCACCGTCGAGCTCCTGGAAGCCCTGTCCGACGCCGCTGAGCTGGGAGCCAGGGAGGCTGTGCACCGGGCGATCGTCTCGTGGCGGGCAACTGCCCGCATCAACGCTGACCCTGACCAGCTCAGGGAAGCACTCCGTCCGCTCGGTGACGTCGACCTCGGCCCGGTCGAGGTGCACGGGTGAGCCCGAAGAAAGGCGATCGGGTCAGCGTCCCTCCGCTGAGCGGCTGGAACGTCATCCACGGGACGACGGAGGCCGCGACCGGTTGAGAGGAGCTGTGCCGGGTGGCGTGCCGAACGCGCATCGCTGCCGGGAAGCCCTCCGCGCAGACCCGCTGTCGCGGGCCAACTGGAACCGTCAGCACCAGCTCCGCGGCAGGCACGCCATCAGGGACTGGAAGGGCTCATGACGTAACCGAGCCGGGCATCTGCCGCTTCCAGAATCTCCGGCTCTTGGGGAAGGCGAAGCGGACCGGGGTGCGGCCCGCAGCCCTGTCGTCAAGTCACCTACTCTTACCGATGCAGGCACACAGGGCCACCAAGTCAGTTGTCGCTAGCCGGGGCGTCGTTACGGCCGCAGAACCTGTCCAGACTGCTTCCGCAGCCGTACCGCCGGGCTCGGTGGTACCGCGTTTTCCGCCGTATCCTGACCGCACACGGGAAGGAGCCCTCCATGAGCGTCGACGCGATCGTGCACACCGAATTTCCCAAGGGGTACACGGTCCTGTTCGGGGCCGACGGAAAGGTGATCATGACCCCCCAGAGCGAAGAGCACTCCAGCACCATCAGGTCGATGCAGATCGACTCCGCTCTCGCCCTAGGCCGTCACGCGAAGGTCACCTCCGATGTCTACATCGACTTCCCCGCCGACGAGAACTCCGCCCCCGACCTCGCCATCCTGCGCGAGGACGCGCGCAAAGAGGGCAAGCGCTACAGCTTCGAGGACGTCCTGCTGATCTCCGAGGTCGTCTCGACCTCCTCGGCGCGCAAGGACTACGACGACTGCACCGCCAAATACGGCCGGTACGGCATCCCGATCTACCTGGTCGTGGACCCGTACGCCCAGGAAGTCGTCCTCCACACCCAGCCGACCGCCACCGGTTACATCGCGGCACACACGCACAAGTACGGCACGGGCAAGCTCCCCATCCCCCTGGCCGACGGCCGCACCTTCACCCTCGACCTTGACGAACTCCCGCGCCCGGAGCCCGAGGCAGACGCCCGCGGATGAAGGACTCCCGATGCGGCGGTGTAGGCGCGTGGCGGCTCGGGGCAGCCGTGTACGCGTGGCCGGTACGTTGGTCGGCTGTCACGCGGCCGGCGACTTGAGCCGTTCGGCCGCCTCCTCCAGCACCTCCGTGCGCTTGCAGAAGGCGAACCGCACGAAGGGCGCGCCGGCCTCGCGGTGGTCGTAGAAGACCGCGTTGGGGATGGCGACGACACCGGCCCGCTCGGGCAGTGCCCGGCAGAAGGCGAAGCCGTCGGTCTCGCCGAGGGGGCGGATGTCGGCGGTGATGAAGTACGTGCCGGCGGTCCGGAACACGCCGAAGCCGGCGTCCGCGAGCCCCGCCGCCAGCACGTCCCGCTTGGCGAGCATGTCCGCGCGGAAGGCCTCGAAGTAGCTGTCCGGAAGCGCGAGGGCCTCGGCGATGGCGTACTGGAACGGTCCGGAGGCCACGTAGGTGAGGTACTGCTTCGCCGAGCGCACCGCCGTCACCAGCTCGGGCGCGGCCGTCACCCAGCCCACTCCTCGTTCACGCACTCATTCGTATGCGGGCCCACAGGGCTGCACCCCTGAGTGACAGTGAGCCGTTGTGTACACATGGCACACTCGGTACTCTTGGGTGCATGACGCAGCCAATGCCCATAGAGTCCATCCGCGATGTCCGGGCCCACCTGGCCGAGGTCGTTGAGCGAGCCGACCGGGACGATGTGCCTACCGTCATCACCCGGCGCGGCAAGCAGGTCGCCGCTGTGGTGTCCATCGAGGTGCTGCGCAAATACCAGGAGTGGGAAGAGCGCGAGATCAACCGGATCATCGACGAGCGCATGACCAATCCGGCGCCCGGCATCCCGATCGAGGACATCATGAGGGAGACGCTGGCGCGCAGTGAGTGAGTACCGCACGGTCTTCCGGGCCGAGGCTCAGGCCGAACTCCGCAAGGTCCCGCGAGACATGGCCCTCCGCATTTTGGCCAAGTTGACTGAGCTGGAGAGCGACCCGATGGGGTTCAACACCACGGCCCTCGTCTCCCAGCCCGACCGGCGCCGCCTACGGGTGGGCGACTACCGCGTGATCTACACGATCGACAACGGCGAGCTGGTGGTGTGGGTCGTACACGTCGGGCATCGCTCCACCGTCTATGACACCTGAGCGCTCCTGGCATCGGGTCGGACCTGATGTCCGGGCGTCGGCGGCGCTCGCTGCGGCGGCTGCCGTTGTGGGCGCCGCGGTCATGCGCCGCCGGGACGTGGAGGCGGGCGGTGCGGCAAGCGTCAGAATGACGACCGAGACCGGGGCGCCTCCGGCGCAAGTCCCTGGCGGGTGAGGTACGGCAGGCAACGAGGAATGCGACGAGCGGCCTCGTCTGGCGGTGGTCAGCGCGCGAATGCCCTGCGGAGCCGTTCCGCCGCGTCCGCCAGTACCTCGGTGCGTTTGCAGAACGCGAACCGGACGTAGGGTGCCCCCGTCTCCTTGTGGTCGTAGAAGACCGCGTTCGGGATGGCGACGACGCCCGCCCGCTCGGGCAGCGCCCGGCAGAAGGCGAAGCCGTCGGTCTCGCCGAGGGGGCGGATGTCGGTGGTGATGAAGTACGTGCCGGCCGTCCGGAACACCCCGAATCCGGCGTCCGAGAGCCCCTTCGCCAGGAGGTCCCGCTTGGCCAGCATGTCCGCGCGGAACGCCTCGAAGTAGCTGTCCGGCAGCGCAAGGGCCTCGGCGATGGCGTACTGGAACGGTCCGGAGGCCACGTAGGTGAGGTACTGCTTCGCCGAGCGCACCGCCGTCACCAGCTCGGGCGCGGCCGTCACCCAGCCCACCTTCCACCCCGTGAAGGAGAAGGTCTTGCCCGCGGACCCGATGGTGACGGTCCGCTCCCGCATCCCCGGGAAGGTGGCGAGCGGCAGGTGCTCGGCCCCGTCGAAGACCAGGTGCTCGTACACCTCGTCCGTCACCACCAGCAGATCCCGTTCCACGGCCAGCTCGGTGATCGCGGTCAGCTCCGCGCGGGTGAGGACGGTGCCGGTCGGGTTGTGCGGCGTGTTGATCAGCAGCAGCCGGGTCCGGTCGGTGACCGCGTCCCGCAGCTCGTCCAGGTCCAGCCGGAACCGCCGGTCCCCGTCCGTGTCGCCGGACCCCTCGGACGGCCGTAGCGTCACCGGTACGCGCGTCCCGCCCGCCATCGCGATGCAGGCCGCGTACGAGTCGTAGTACGGCTCCAGGGCGACCACCTCGTCGCCCGGCTCCAGCAGCCCCAGCAGGGCGGCCGCGATGGCCTCCGTGGCACCCGCCGTGACCAGGACCTCGGTGTCCGGGTCGAACTCCAGTCCGTACCGCCGCCGCTGGTGGTCGACGATCGCGGTCCGCAGCTCGGGGACGCCCGGCCCCGGCGGGTACTGGTTGCCCCGGCCGTCGCGCAGCGCCCGTACGGCGGCCTCGCGGATCTCTTCGGGGCCGTCGGTGTCCGGGAAGCCCTGGCCCAGGTTGATCGACCCGGTCCGCAGGGCGAGCGCCGACATCTCGGCGAAGATCGTCGTCCCGAACTCGGCGAGCCGCCGGTTCAGCGCCGGACGAGGGGCGCGGGCGGAGCGTGCGCTGGAGGTCATGACCGTCATCCTGCGCCGAACCTCTGGAGTTCCTCAACTCGGCTTTGACCGGTGAGACGGGAGGGCATCCCCACGTCACGCACGGCTCATGGGGGGCCTGCAGGGGGAGTGAAAGGCAGGTGCCGAGATGGAGGGTCTCTTCTTCGTCTTCATGGGCGCGGTCGTTCTGGTCGGCATCGTTTCGAGCCTCAGCCGCGGCGGCTCGCGGTCGGGCCGTCGGCGTTCGCACAGCTGGTGGGCGGACGGCGGGTCGTCCCACCACCGCGGCGGCGGGGGGTCGTCCTGCGGCGGGGGGTCGTCCTGCGGTGGCGGGTCGTCCTGCGGTGGTGGTGGTGGCGGTGGGGGTGGCTGCGGCGGCGGAAGCTGACCGGCGACCGGGGGACACGGACGGAGGGGGTGGGTGACCTTGAACGAGGACATGCAGCTGTTGTTCGTTGTTTGGGGGGCGTTCGGTGTGGTCGTCGCGGTGGTCCTCGTGGTGACCCGCAGGCGTCCCGGGCGTCGCGCGGGGCGCCGCAGCTGGTGGGCTGACGGTGGGGGATCGTCGGGTGGTTCGTCGTGCGGGGGCGGGTCCTCCTGCGGCGGTGGCTGCGGCGGCGGAGGGGACTGACCGATGGTCATGGCGCTTCTGACGTTCGGCGCCCTGGTGTTCGTCGCGCTCGTGGTGATGGCGGCGATGGTGGTGCCAGTCGTCGTGCTGATCGCGCGAGGCGGTGCCGTTGGTGCGCCCGGCCTGGGCGCTCCCCGCTCACCGCGACGGCACGACAGCTGGTGGGTGGGCGCCGCGCGGTCTCCGTGGCCCGACGGTGGCGGTGGCGACCACGGCCACGGTGACAGCGGCGGTCATGGTGACAGCGGCGGCTACGGTGACAGCGGTGGTCATGGCGACAGCGGCGGCCACGGTGACAGCGGTGGTCATGGCGACAGCGGCGGTCATGGTGACCCGTCGTCGTGCGGCAGGGGCGGTGGCGCGTCCTGTGGGGGAGGCTCGTCCTCCTCCTGCGGCGGCAGCGGCGACTGACCGCCGCTGGAGGAGGACAAGCTCTGGACTTGCTCAACTCGGCTTTGAGCGGTCCGCGGCGGGGGAATCCCCGCGACACGCGAACGAGTGACACACAAGTGAGCGAGGCGCCCACGGGGGGCCGCTTCGGGGGACTCGGAAGAAAGAGGGGAGGGTGACGCCATGAACGCGATCGCGGTGATCGGCATCATCCTGGTGGTGGTCTGTGCGGTACTGGCGCTCATCGTGGCCGACAGCCGCCGCAGGACGCGCGCCGCGCGGGCGGGGGCCCGGAGCGGACGGCCGTCCGGCCGCGGCGGCAGCGGCTCGTCGAGCGGCAGCGACAACAGCTGGTGGGTGCTGGGGGCGGCGGGCGTCGGCGACAGCGGCTCGTCCCACTCCTCCTCGGACCACGACCGGGGTTCGTCGTCCGGGGGCGGGGGATCGTCGTGCGGCGGCAGCTCCTCCTCGTGCGGCAGCAGCAGCGGCTCGTCCTGCGGCGGGGGGTCCTCCTGCGGCGGCGGGGGCGGATGCGGTGGAGGCAGCTGACACGGGGCAGCTGAGCTCCACGACACGAGGCGCCCGCCGGGAGGACTTCCCGGCGGGCGCTCGCGTGTGTAGGACCGCCCGGACGGGGCAGGCGGGCCCCGGGCGCCCGCGCGGTCCCTGCCGGGCGGCGCACGGGTAGCACTTCTGTTCACGCCTGAGTACGCCGGGTGGGCCCGGTTGTCCGAAGGGCGCTTGCCGAGGTTCGCGCGCCTGGCTCGATGGGCGCGTGGGGAGCGTGTGGACCGACGGGGCGCACGCCTGGTTGAACAGTTGAACTGGGCAGCCCTCGGGGGGATGGAAAGCACGCCAAGTTGGGTAAAAACGCTGTGGTTACGCCACAGTTCATGATTCCCTATAAATCGCCAACGCAGCCCCCGGACGTCCCTCCCGGCAGGCCTGACACGGCTGACCGGACCGACTGGGACGTCGTCCTCACCCGACCTGGCTGACCGGGCCACGATTCCCGGCGCCGACCGGGGCGCGCCGGACCCACTCCTCTTCACTTTGCGTCGCTGCGGAGCCGATCCATGCTCACGACCCTCAACACCGCCTACACCGACACGCGCGCGGCAGACCTCGCCTGGGCCCTTGGGCGCGAGCCGCTGCCCGCGCTCGCCACGCTCGATCTCGAACTCAGCGGCGCGAAGCTGCAGTTGCGGCTGCTCGGCGCGTCCCACCAGGTGCTCCTTGAGGAGGAGCGGGGCAGCCACTGTTCGGAGACGGTCGCCTGCATCCCGGGGTCCAGCACGCCCCTACCGCTCGGCGTGGCGAAACGGGTGGGCGACTGGGAGTACGAGTTCGCCGCCCGCGTCGAGGTGCTGTCACCCGGGTCCTTCGCCGGCCGCGCGCAGGAGTTGCTGGCCCTCGTCGCCGACCACCCGCACGGTCTGGCCGGTGTCTTCCCCGGCAGCCCGCACGCCTTCACGGCGATGCTCGCGCAGCGGTACGAGGGACAGGTGCACTGGCGTACGTGGCACGCGTATCCCCAGGACGGGCAGTTGGTGGCCACGAGAACGAGGGTGGGGGTCAGGGTGTCGGTGACGCTGTGAGGGGCGCCCAGTAACTCGGGGGTGCGGGTGGGTCGGCGGGTGCGGGTCCGTCGGGGCCTCTCGCGCAGTTCCCCGCGCCCCTGAAAAGCAGGGCTGCGCCCTGTGCTTTCAGGCCCGCAGGGCCGAGGTCTTTGAGGCCCGCGGGGGCCGTGGTCTTTCAGGCCCGCAGGGGCCGTGGTCTTTCAGGCCCGCAGGGGCCGTGTCTTTCAGGGGCGCGGGGAACTGCGCGACCAGCCCCCACGCACCCGCACCCGCACCCGCCACATCACCCGAACGCCCGAGCGATCAGACACCCGGCCCAGCGCCCAGCGCACCCGGCGCAGCGTCGCAGACCACCCGTGTGGGTGACCCAGCGGAGCGTGACCGTGACGGTAGCGTGCCAGGAGTGATCGAGCCGCACGCCCCCGCACCCCCCGGCGCCCCTCCCCCCTGGCGCGGGGACGGAGGCCCGGGCGCCCAGGCGTGGTTGCCGGTCCGCCCGGGAGTCGGCCGCTTCCTCGTCCTCGCCGGTGTCTTCGTCTGCGCCGCCTGCGGACTCGTGTACGAACTGGAACTCGTCGCCCTCGCCTCGTACCTGATCGGCGACTCGGTCACCCAGGCCTCCGTGGTCCTCTCGGTCATGGTCTTCGCCATGGGGATCGGCTCCCTCGCCGCCAAACGCCTCCGCCCCCGCGCCGCCCTCGGCTTCGGCGCCATCGAGGCCGCCCTCGCCCTGGTCGGCGGCTGCAGCGCCCTCGTGCTGTACGCGGCGTTCGCCTGGACCGGCGACTGGGGCGGCATGTGGGCGAGCGGCTCCCGCTACCTCCTCGTCGCGTTCTCCCTGGCCATCGGCCTGCTCATCGGCGCCGAGGTGCCGCTGCTGATGGAGCTGATCCAGCGCATCCGCCGCCAGGACGCGGCCGGCACGGTCGCCGACCTCTTCGCGGCCGACTACGTGGGCGCGCTGGTCGGCGGCCTCGCCTTCCCCTTCCTCCTGCTGCCCTGGCTCGGCCAGCTGACCGGCGCCCTGCTCACCGGCACGGTCAACGTCCTGGTCGGCGGCGCCCTCGTCCTCGGCCTGTTCCGCCACGACATGTCCCGCCGCGACCGCCGGCTGCTGCTGGTCACCAATCTCGCCGTCCTCGGCCTGCTCGCCACCGCCGCCGCACACGTCGACGACTTCGAGCGCGCGGCCCGGCGCGCGGTGTACGGCGACGACGTACGGGTCGCGCTGCAGACCGACGTCCAGGAGGTCGTCCTCACCGGAGGCAGGGACGGCCGTCCGCTCGCCCTCTTCCTCGACGGCCGCCTGCGCATCAGCGGCCGCGACGAGCAGCGCTACCACCGGGCCCTCGTCCACCCGGCCATGAACGCCGGGCCCCATGCCAGCGTCCTCGTCCTCGGCGGCGGTGACGGCCTCGCCGCCCGTGAAGTGCTCCGCCACGACGGCGTACGCCGGGTGGACATCGTCGAACTCGACCCCGGTGTGGTGCGCCTGGCGCGCACGGACCCCGCGCTCTCCGCCCTCAACGGCCGCGCCTACGCCGACGACCGCGTCCGTGTCGTCACCCAGGACTCCTTCGCCTGGCTGCGCGGCGCCCGCCCGGTGCGGCCGTACGACGTCGTGATCGCGGACCTCCCCGATCCCGGCATCACGGCGAGCACGAAGCTCTACTCGCAGGAGTTCTACGGCCTGGCCCGTGCGGTCCTGGCCCCGGACGGCCGCATGGTGGTGCACGCGGGCCCGGTGTCGTCCCGGCGCAAGGTCTTCTGGACGGTCGACGCGACCGTGCGCGCCGCCGGCCTGCGCACCGCGCCCTACCGGGTCACCGCCGCCGCCCCGGGCTTACTCACCGGACCCGACCGCACCGCCCACACCTCCCGCGCCCCCCACGACTGGGGTTTCGTCCTCGCGACGCGGTCCGACACGGGCCGCCGCCCGCCACCGGACCCAGGCACCGGGGCCGGGCGACTCGACGCCCCCGACCGGATGGCGGATCTGCCGCCGTCGACGCTGGTGCACCCCAGGTACATCGGCTGAGGCAGGCGAGGTGTGCGGGGCAGGTGCGGCATGCGGGCCGAGTGGGACGGAACACGGGCGAGAACGCGTATGTACGGGTGCGGCGCCGTGCCACCTGGGTAGGCTCGGTTTCCATGGAGCATGAGGTGTTCGTTCCGGTTCCCGTCGGCCGCCTCCGGGAGGCCCTGTCCGACCCCGAACGGGTGGCCCGAGCCGTCCCCGGGCTCCAGCAGGAGGCGGGCGCCCCACCCGTCGCCGGCCGCATGAAGGTACGCGTCGCCGGCCACACCATCACCTATCGCGGCACCCTCCGCGTCACCGCCCGGGACGACGGTTCCTACGCCGTGGAGGGCGACGCCACCGAGGCCCGGGGCTCCGGCACGGTGAAGCTCACCCTCACCCTCCGCCTCAGCCCGGCCACCGAGGGCACCACCCTCGTCTGCGCCGGCACGGCCACCGCCGACGGCCGTATCACCGAACTCCCGGCCGATTCCGTCTCCTCGGCGATGACACGGCTGCTGGGGAGGTTCGCGGAGAACCTGGCGACGACGGCCGGGCCCGACACCGGGACCGGCACCGGGACCGACACCGACACCGGCACCAAGGCCGAGGTCGAGACCGACGTCGAGGCCGAACCCGGGCCCACGGCTGACGCCGCCGCAGAAACCGGGCCCCCGCCCCCCGTCGAGCCCGAGCCCCCCGCCTCCGTCTTCGAGACCGAGGTCCCGCCCTCGCCCCTGGAACCCTTCGACGAGGGGGACTTCGTCGCCGGGGGCGAACCGCCGGCGGAGGCCGCGCACGCCCGCCGGACGATGATCGGCCGAAGCGCCGAGGAGGTGGACCACGCGCCGCCGCGCGGCCGTTACGCCCCGGTCCCCGCCCCCGAGCCCGCCTCCGCGAGCGCCACCCTCCGCTGGGCGGCCCCCGCGGCGGCCTTCGCCGTGGCCTCGGCCATCATCGTCAGCCGGGCTTTGCGCAAGCGCCGCTGACGACACCCACCGTGGGCGACCAACTCCTCGGCGGGGTGGGCCAGTAGGGTCGAGGGGTGAGTAGCGAAGAGATCACGTTGGCCGCGGGTGACGCGGCGGTGGTGCTGGCGCCGGGGAACGGCGGCCGGGTGGCGGGCCTGCGGGTCGCCGGGGCCGAACTGCTGCGGCAGGGCGAGCGGTTCGGGTGCTTCCCGATGGTGCCGTGGTGCGGACGCCTCCGCGACGGACGGTTCCGCGACGGCGGCAGCGTGCGGCAGATGCCCCTCAACGCCCCGCCCCACGCCATCCACGGCACCACCCGTGAGGGAGCCTGGCGCGTCGCGAGCCACAGCGGTACCGAGGCCGTCCTCACCTACGACCTGGTCGAGCCGTGGCCCTACCCCGGCCGCGTCACCCAGGTGGTCACCCTCACCCCGGACGCCCTCACCCTCACCATGTCGGTGGAGGCGCACGACTCCTCCTTCCCGGCCCAGATCGGCTGGCACCCCTGGTTCAACCGGAGCCTGGCCGACGGCGGCGAGGACGTACGGGTCGACTTCACCCCCGCCTGGCAGGAGGAGCGCGGCGCGGACCACCTGCCCACCGGCAACCGCGTCGACCCCCGGCCCGGCCCCTGGGACGACTGCTTCGGCATGCCGGGCGGCGTGGACGTCACCCTCACCTGGCCGCAGCGGCTGGAACTGAAGGTCGCCTCCCGCGAGGAATGGGTCGTGGTCTACGACGAACAGGCAGAAGCCGTGTGCGTCGAACCCCAGACCGGCCCGCCGGACGGCCTCAACACCCACCCCCGCCTCGTCACCCCCATCGACCCCCTCGAAGCCACGACCACCTGGACCTGGCGCCGCCTGTGAGCGGGGCGCGGGGCGCGGGGCCGTACGGCGGGCGCGGACAGGGCCGTACAGGTCCGTAGGCGGGCGGACAGGTCCGGACAGGTCCGTACAGGTCCGTACGGCGGGCGGACAGGTCGCCTTTAAGCTGGCTGCCATGACTGACGTGGACGTACGTGGATCTTTGCTGCAGCAGATCAAGGACAAGGCCGTGGTGCACGGCAGGGTGACCCTGTCGTCGGGTCTGGAGGCGGACTACTACGTCGACCTGCGCCGCGTCACCCTCGACGGCGAGGCCGCCCCGCTGGTCGGTCAGGTGCTGCTCGACCTGACCGCCGACCTCGACTTCGACGCGGTCGGCGGTCTCACGATGGGCGCCGACCCCGTCGCCGGCGCGATGCTGCACGCGGCCGCCGCGCGGGGCCGCAGGCTGGACGCGTTCGTCGTCCGCAAGGCGGCCAAGGCGCACGGGCTGCAGCGCCGCGTCGAGGGGCCGGAGATCAGCGGCCGTCGCGTCCTCGTCGTCGAGGACACCTCCACCACCGGCGGCTCCCCGCTGGCCGCCGTGGAGGCCGTCCGCGAGGCCGGGGCCGAGGTCGTCGCCGTCGCCACCATCGTCGACCGGGCGACCGGTGCCGCCGAGAAGATCGAGAAGGGCGCCGGGGTGCCGTACCTCTTCGCGTTCTCGAAGGACGAGCTGGGCCTGGACTGACGGCGGCCGGTACCGGAGGGAACCCCGAGGTCAGGGTTACCGAAGAGTTCTGGACGCCCTGACCGGAGCATCGGGTCCCGTCTGGAAGGATGGGGCCGACGATGACGTCGCAACCCTAGGTCAGGGCTCGTAAGCACAACGCCACCCGCACATACAAGGAGCGGACCATGCCCATCGCAACCCCCGAGGTCTACAACGAGATGCTCGACCGGGCGAAGGCAGGCAAGTTCGCCTACCCGGCCATCAACGTGACCTCGACCCAGACGCTGCACGCCGCGCTGCGCGGCTTCGCGGAGGCGGAGAGCGACGGCATCGTCCAGATCTCGACCGGCGGTGCCGAGTTCCTGGGCGGCCAGTACAGCAAGGACATGGTGACGGGCTCCGTCGCCCTGGCCGAGTTCGCGCACATCGTGGCCGAGAAGTACCCGGTCACGGTCGCGCTGCACACGGACCACTGCCCGAAGGACAAGCTGGACGGCTACGTCCGTCCGCTGATCGCCGTGTCGGAGGAGCGGGTCAAGGCCGGCCGCAACCCGCTGTTCCAGTCCCACATGTGGGACGGCTCGGCCGAGACCCTCGCCGACAACCTCTCCATCGCGCAGGAGCTGCTCGCCCGCGCCGCCGCCGCGAAGATCATCCTTGAGGTCGAGATCACCCCGACCGGTGGCGAGGAGGACGGCGTCTCCCACGAGATCAACGACTCCCTCTACACGACGGTCGACGACGCGATCCGTACGGCCGAGGCGCTGGGCCTGGGCGAGAAGGGCCGGTACCTCCTTGCCGCGTCCTTCGGCAACGTCCACGGTGTCTACAAGCCGGGCAACGTCGTCCTGCGCCCCGACCTCCTCAAGCAGCTGAACGAGGGCGTCGCCGCCCGCTTCGGCAAGGAGTCCCCGTTCGACTTCGTCTTCCACGGCGGCTCCGGCTCCACGGAGGAGGAGATCCGCACCGCCCTGGAGAACGGCGTCGTCAAGATGAACATCGACACCGACACCCAGTACGCGTTCACGCGTCCGGTGGCGGCCCACATGTTCCAGAACTACGACGGCGTCCTGAAGATCGACGGCGAGGTCGGCAACAAGAAGACGTACGACCCCCGCACCTGGGGCAAGCTAGCGGAGGCGTCGATGGCGGCCCGCGTCGTCGAGGCCTGCGGCAACCTGCGCTCCGCCGGCACGAAGATCAAGTAGCCGGCCCGGACCGGGCGGCCCCGCCGCCGCCCGGCCCGAGACTCCGGCCCCGCTCCACCGCACCCGCCCGCAGTCGCGCACGCGACTGCGGGCGGTGTCGTCCCGGGACTGGCTCACACCGGCCCCCGCGGGTCCCCATTGGCCCGTCTCCAGTCCCCCGGCCGCCGTCCCCCGGTCGCCGTTCCCCCGGTCGTCGTCACCCGGTCGCCGTTCCCCCGGCCGTCGTCACCCGTCCGCCGGGCCCAGGTCATGTTCCGCACCTGGCCCGAACGGCTCCCGCGCGGCATGATTCCGACCATGGCCGACGTACGCCTTGCCTCCGCCCAGGGCAAGTGGATCCTGCTGACCACGGTGCTCGGTTCCAGCATGGCCCTGCTGGACTCGACGGTCGTCAACGTCGCGCTCCCGCGCATCGGCCTCGACCTGGACGCCGACCTCGCGGCCCTCCAGTGGACCGTCAACGCGTACATGCTCACGCTCGCCGGACTGATCCTCCTCGGCGGAGCGCTGGGCGACCGCTTCGGCCGCCGCAAGGTGTTCGTGGTGGGCGTGGTGTGGTTCGCCGCGGCCTCACTCCTGTGCGGCATCGCCCCGAACGTCGGTGTGCTGATCGCCGCCCGCGCCCTCCAGGGCGTCGGCGGAGCCCTCCTCACCCCAGGTTCGCTCGCCCTCATCCAGGCGTCGTTCCACCGCGACGACCGCGCGAAGGCGGTCGGTCTGTGGTCCGGCTTCGGCGGCATCGGCGCGGCCGTCGGCCCGTTTCTGGGCGGCTGGCTGGTCGACGGCCCCGGCTGGCGCTGGGTCTTCCTTCTGAACGTCCCCCTGGCCCTCCTCTGCGTCCCGATCGCCTTCCGCCACGTACCGGAGTCGGGGGACGGTCGCGCCCACGACCGGGGCTTCGACATCCTGGGGGCCGTACTCGGCGCCGCGTCCCTCGCGTTCCTCACGTACGCGCTGATCGAGGCGAGGGCGGGCACGCTCGCGGTCGCGGTCACCGCACTCGCCGGCGTGGCGACGGCCGTGGCCTTCGTCCACGTCGAGCGGCACCGGCCCGACCCCATGATGCCGCCGCAGATGTTCGCGTCCCGCCAGTTCACGGCGGTCAACATCGTCACCCTGTTCGTGTACGCGGCCTTCGGCGGTTTCTTCTTCCTCGTCGCCCTCCAGCTCCAGGTGGTCTCCGGGTACTCCGCCCTCGGCGCCGGCACGGCCCTGCTGCCCATCACCGTCCTGATGCTGCTGCTCTCCGCCCGCGCGGGCGCCCTCGGCGAACGCATCGGCCCCCGCATCCCCCTCACCGTCGGCCCCCTGCTGTGCACGGCGGGCGTCCTGCTGATGCTGCGGGTGGGCCCCGACGCCGCGTACGCCACCGATGTCCTGCCCGCCCTCCTGGTGATGGGCCTCGGCATGGTCACCCTCGTGGCCCCGCTGACCGCGACCGTCCTCGCTTCGGTCGCCACCGACCATGCCGGTATCGCCAGCGGCATCAACAACGCCGCCGCCCGGGCCGCGGGTCTGCTGGCCGTGGCCGCGCTCCCGCTGATCGCCGGCATGGGCCCGGAGGCCTACCGCTCACCCACCCAGTTCGACAACGCGTTCGACAAGGCCATGCTCGCCTGCGCCCTGGCCCTCCTGGCCGCCGCGGCCCTGGCCTACGCCGCGGTCCGCCGCCCCGCCCCCGACTGCCACCACCCCGAATGCCGCACCCACGGCTGCGTGACGGCTCCACCACTGGAGGGCCGACAGAAGGGGGAGACGACGATGGAGTAGCGGGCGGGGGTGGGTGCGGGGCAGGGGTGGGTGCGGGGGCGACGGGGGTGCTGTGCGGAGGCGGGTGCGGGTGCGCGTCCGGGTGGTCAGGGTCCGGCGTTTGGGTGCGGGCCTGTTGTGGCTGGTCACGGGATTGCCGGTGCTTCTCGCGGCTCAGGGGTGCGCCCGTGCTTTTCAGGGGCGCGGGGAACTGCGCGAGCAACCCCGTACAACCCGCACCCACCCACCCACCCATCCACCCTCCTCCCCACACCCCTCCCCGACCCGTAGCTCCCAGGGCGCAGAAGGGGGTCGAAGGGGCGCAGCCCCTGGGGATGGGACGGGTAGGGGCGGCGGGGGCGAGCAGAACCCGCCCCGACACCCGGCGGCCGAACCCCACCCCCCACCCCGACCCCACCCGACGTACCCCACCCCCCACATGGGCCAGACTGGAACCCATGACGATTCACGAGAACCTCCTCGGCGGCCCACCCCCCACGCACCTCCCCGACGACCCGGAACCCCGCGAGCTCCTCGCGAACGGCACACCCCCGGCCGAGGTCGCCGCCAAGTACCCCACCTCCTCCCTCGCCTGGGCCCAGCTCGCCGACGAGGCGTACGAGCGGGGCAGCGTCGTGGAGTCGTACGCCTACGCCCGTACGGGCTACCACCGCGGCCTGGACGCCCTGCGCCGCAGCGGCTGGAAGGGCCACGGCCCCGTCCCCTGGGAGCACGAGCCGAACCGCGGCTTCCTGCGCGCCCTGCACGCCCTGTCCCGCGCCGCGGGCGACATCGGCGAGCAGGAGGAGTACGAGCGCTGCTCCCAGTTCCTGAAGGACTCCTCCCCGACGGCGGCCCAGACCCTGAGCTGAGGCACGAGCCGAGGCACGAGCTGAGGCATGAGCCGAAGCAGGAGCCGAAGCATCGGCCGAGGCATGAGCCGAGGCACGAGCCGAGGCGTGAGCTGAGGCACTGAGCCGTTCGAAGGACTGTTCGTGCAGGTCCGCCTGGTGTGACCAGGCGGACCTTGCGGGGCGGGGGTGGTATCACCGACCATGCGGTGGGGACCGGGGCCCCCGTGTCGGAATTCGGCAGGGGCGGACCGCTACCCGGAGTACACATCAGGAGACAGCGATGTCCCTTCCGGCTCAGCCCCACGAGGCTTCGGAGCCCGAGACCCCGCATCTCGACTTCCAGGGCACCACCCCGTACGAGGACTACGTCCAGGCGGACGTGCTCACCCACCTCCAGCACCCCCTCTCCGACGACCCCGGCGAGATGGTCTTCCTGGTCACCACCCAGGTCATGGAGCTGTGGTTCACCGTCATCGTGCACGAGTGGGAGACCGCGACCGCCGCGATCCGGGGCGACGACGTGGCGAGGGCGAAGGACGCCCTGAAGCGTTCCGTCCGCGAACTGGAGGCCCTGACCGCCTCCTGGAAGCCCCTCGGCCAGCTCACCCCGGCCCAGTTCAACTCCTACCGCGCCGCCCTCGGCGAGGGCTCCGGCTTCCAGTCGGCGATGTACCGCCGGATGGAGTTCCTGCTCGGCGAGAAGTCCGCCTCCATGCTCGTCCCGCACCGGGGCGCCCCCCGCGTCCACGCCGAGCTGGAGAAGGCGCTGCACGAGCCGAGCCTCTACGACGAGGTCCTGCGGCTCCTGGCCCGCCGCGGCCACGCGATCCCCGAGTCCGTCGTGAGCCGTGACGTCTCCCAGCGCTACGAGCCCTCCCCCGAGGTCGAGGCGGTGTGGACCGAGCTGTACTCCGGCGACCCGGACCACGAACTCGCCCGCCTCGGCGAGGCACTGACCGATGTCGCCGAACTGGTCTGGCGCTGGCGCAACGACCACCTCGTCGCCACCCGGCGCGCGATGGGTTCCAAGGCCGGCACGGGCGGCTCCGCCGGCGTGGCGTGGCTGGAGAAGCGCGCCCGGAAGAACGTCTTCCCCGAGCTGTGGACGGCGCGCTCCCATGTCTGACATCACCGCATCCAGCGGCACTGAACTGGCCGCTCTGGCAAAGGAGTTGGACGCGGCCGACGAGCTGTCCGGTCTGCGTGCCCGCTTCGTCCTCGACGACGCCGTGTACCTCGACGGCAACTCGCTCGGCGCGCTGCCGGCGTCGGTCCCCGGCCGGCTCGCGGACGTCGTCCACCGCGAGTGGGGCGAGCTGCGCATCCGTTCCTGGGACGAGAGCGGCTGGTGGACCGCGCCCGAGCGGATCGGCGACCGTATCGCCCCGCTGGTGGGCGCGGCGCCGGGCCAGATCGTGGTCGGCGATTCCACGAGCGTCAACGTCTTCAAGGCGGTCGTGGCGGCGGTACGGATGGCGGACGAGGACTCCGGCTCCGGTGACGGCCGCCGCGACGAGATCCTGGTCGACGCGACCACGTTCCCGACGGACGGCTACCTGGCCGAGTCGGCGGCCCGGATGACCGGCCGCACCCTGCGCCCGGTGACCCCGGCGGAGGTTCCGGCCGCCCTCGGCGACCGTACGGCCGCCGTCCTGCTCAACCACGTCGACTACCGCTCGGGCCGCCTCCACGACCTCCCCGCCCTGACGGCGGCGGTCCATGAGGCCGGTGCCTACGCGGTCTGGGACCTGTGCCACAGCGCGGGCGCCCTCCCCGTTGACCTCGACGAACACGGGGTCGACCTCGCGGTCGGCTGCACCTACAAGTACCTCAACGGCGGCCCGGGATCCCCGGCGTACCTCTACGTCCGCCGGGACCTGCAGCCCCGCTTCGACTCCCCCCTGCCCGGCTGGACCTCCCACGCCGCCCCCTTCGCCATGGACCCGGCCTACGAGCCGGCGGCGGGGGCTCCGCGAGGCCGGGTCGGCACGCCCGACATCCTGTCGATGCTCGCTCTGGAGGCGGCACTCGACGTCTGGGACGGGGGTGGTGACGGCGGTCCCGCCGGGACCGGGGTGCCGATCGAGTCGGTCCGCGCCAAGTCCCTCGCCCTGACGGACTTCTTCCTGCGCTGCGTGTCGGCGTACGTCCCCGAGGGCCGGGTCGAGTCCATCACGCCGGTCGCCCACGCGGAGCGCGGCAGCCAGATCGCCCTGCGCTGCGACGACGCCGGTGACGTCATGAAGCGCCTCATCCACCAGGGCGTCATCGGCGACTTCCGCCACCCCGACGTCCTCCGCTTCGGCTTCACCCCTCTCTACGTCACCTTCGCGGACACGGAGCGGGCGGCCCGGGTGTTGGGGGAGACGCTGGGGGAGATGGGGTAGCGCGAGCGGTTCGGTCGTCCCAGCGGCGGGGGCTCTGCCGCTGGGGCGCCGGGCGCCGGGCGGCTGGGGTGCGGGGGCGGCGGGCCGCCGGGGGCGCTGGGCCGCCGGGGTGCCGGGGGCGCTGGGGGAGGGAGGCCGGGCTCCGGGGGCCGTCGGCGGTCCGGCGGCGGGCGCTGACCTGGCCGCCCCGGTTGTTCCGACCGTTCCGGTTGTTCCGACCGTCCCTACTGTCCCGACCGTCCCCGCTGTCCCGACCGTCCCCGCCGTCCAGCGGCGGCGGCCGTCGTTCCGCCGGGACGGTGGCGCGGGTTCGGGCTCAGGTCCGCCGGCCGGTGGTGAGGGCCGGGCGCGGCGGCATCCGGTCGGGCCGGTGTGCGCGTCGGTGGGTGTCGATGAGCGTCGGTGAGGGCCGGTGGGCCGAACCCGCCCCCGCCCAGTCTCCCGCCCAGTCTCCCGCTCAGCCCCCGGCACGGGCTCCGCTTCGGCCCCGCTCCGCGGCCGTCCCGCCCCGCCGCGGCTCCTGACCCGGCGTCACATCCCGGTGTCGACGCACGTCACGGGCCTGATACCGTCCCCGCCAACGGCAGGCGCCCCTTTCCCCGGCACCCGCCCACCCAAACCCTTCCAAATCCGTTTCACCCGAGAGGTTGGCGCATGCCGGACGACGACGCCGCAGCCCGCGATGCCGCCGAAGAGGCATCCGCCTTCTCGCACCCCCCGGTCGCCCCCGACGCCACGGCGGCCTACGGCGACCACCCCGACCAGGTGATCGACTTCTACGCCCCCCGCACCTCCGACACGGGCATCGGGACCATGGGCGTAGGCGTCGGCGCACCCTCCGGGCCCGGCGCGGCCACGGGCCCCGCCCCCGTGATCGTGGTCCTGCACGGCGGTGCCTGGCGGGCCCCCTACGACCGCCACCACATCACCCCCTTCGCGGACTTCCTCGCCCGCCACGGCTTCGCGGTGGCCAACATCGAGTACCGGCGAGGAAGCTCGCTCCCCGCCCAGACCGGCCTCAACGGCACCCCTGCCCCGACCGCGGGCCGCTGGCCGGAGACGTTCGACGACATCGCCGCCGCCCTCGACACCCTGCCGGACCTCGTCCGCGTGGCCCTGCCCCAGGCGGACCCCCGCCGCATGGTGGTCACCGGTCACTCCGCCGGCGGCCACCTCGCCCTGTGGGCCGCGGCCCGCCATGTGCTTCCGCCCGACGCCCCGTGGCGAACCTCCCGCCCCGCCCCGCTCCGCGGAGTCGTCGCCCTGGCCCCCATCGCCGACTTCGCCGTGGCCGAGAAGCTGGACGTCTGCGGCGGCGCGGCCACTCAACTCCTGGGTGGTCAGGGCAAGTTCGCTGAGCGTCGCCCCTGCGCCGACCCCGCGCTCCTCCTCCCGACCGGCATCGCCACCACGCTTGTGCAGGGCCGCTCCGACATCGTCGTCCCCGAGGCCGTCGCCGAGGCGTACGCCGACGCCGCGGCCAAGGCGGGCGAGGTCGTGGGCCTGACGCTGCTGGAGGACGTGGGCCACTTCCCCCTCATCGACCCGGCGGCGGACGCGTGCGCGGTGGTGGTGGAGGAGATCGCCCAACTGGCCTGGTGAACGGGGCCCGACGCGGCCCCGACCCGTCCCGGGGCGCCATGCCCACCCTCCCCGCTGATACCCGTAATACCTGAGAGCTACATCCCAGGTGAGCTCCCCGGCGGGACGCCGACGACGGCCCTCGTTCCATAACTTCCTTGCCAGGGCGGCCCGATGGACGGGCTGTCCGGCAGGGAAGGGGTGGGTGACATGGGGGTCGCGACATGGCCGGAGGCAGATCACCGGCCACCCACGGAACCGCGCCCCACGGCGCAGCCACTGCGACCGTTCCCCACACCGAAGGGCCTTCGGCGCCTCACGTCCCGGCTCCGACCGTCGTGGTCGTCCCGGCTGCGCCGCACACTGCTCGCCCTCCTTGTGGCGACGGCCGTGGTCGCCCCGGTCTCCGCCGCGGCCAGACCGCGGATCCCGGCCCCGCCCCCGGCTCCGCTCGCCCCGCCGACCCCGACGACACTCCGGTCGACGTACGAGGCCAACCGTGCGAACGCCGCGGAGGCGGCCCGCATGGCCGACGCCCACGGCGACCACAGCCGAGCAGCGACCGACCGGTGGCTCGCGGCACCCACCCGCAGGCTCCTGATGTTCGACGGCCGAGGCCCCGGCCAGGCCGTGGAGGTCCTGGGCGACCTTCTGAAGGCCGACCATCTGGCGGTCCTGGTCCCGGGCTCGGACACGAGCCTGGACACCTACGACCGCTTCCACAGAGCCGCGCAGGCCCTGCACGACCGCACGGGCCCGGACACCGCGGTGATCGCCTGGCTCGGCTACGAAACCCCGGGGACGATCAGCACGACGGTCCTCACCCCCACCCGAGCCGAACAGGCGGCCCCGCACCTGCGCACGTTCCTGCGCGAACTGCGCGCCCTGGTGGGCGAGTCCGCCGGCCTCACCGTCGTGTGCCACTCCTACGGCACGGTCGTCTGCGCCCGCGCCGTCACCGGTCTCGACGACGTCGACGACATGGCCCTGATCGGCAGTCCCGGCACGGGCGCGGACAGCGCGGCCCGCCTGCGCACCTCGGCACGCGTATGGGCGGCCCGAGGCACGGACGACTGGATCGGCAAGGTCCCCCACACCCGGACCGACCTCTTCGGCACGACCGTCGGCTTCGGCCCCGACCCCACGTCCCCCTCCTTCGGCGCCCGCGTCTTCACCGCGGGCGCGGCCGGCCACAGCGGCTACTTCACCCCCGGCTCCACTTCCCTGGAGAACCTCGCCCACATCACTCTGGGCGCCCGCGCGGAGGTCACCGATGCGTGACCGCACCCTCAGGCCCACGGCTCTCCGTACGGCCGCCCGCCGGGCCGTCCGGCACATCGACGCCGCCACCCCACCCCACCGGGACCGCGCGGTGGACGCCCTGCGGGCCCTCGCGATACTCGGCATCATCCTGGGCCACTGGCTGGTCACCGCCCTGGTCGCGGACGGCAGCACGCTCCACACCACCAGCCCGCTCCAGCACATGCCCCAACTGGCCCCCGTCTCCTGGATCTTCCAGACCCTCGCCGTCTTCTTCCTGGTGGGCGGCCATGTAGCCGCCAAGAGCTACACCTCGGCCCGGGCGCGCGGCATCACCTACACCCCGTGGCTCGGCGCCCGCCTGACCCGTCTGTTCCTCCCGGTCGCCGCCCTCCTGACCCTCTGGACGGCGGTCACGATCGCCCTCCTGGCCACGGGCACCCGCATGGACACGGTCGAGACCCTGCTGAAACTGGCCCTGTCGCCGCTGTGGTTCCTTCTGGTCTTCGCCGCCCTGACGGCGGCGACGCCCTTGCTGCTCCGTCTCAACCCGCTCTGGCCCCTGGCCGTCGTCCTCCATGTGGATCTCATTCGTTTCGGCCTCGGCGGCCCGCAGGGCCTCGGCTGGATCAACCTGGCAGCGGGCTGGCTGGTCCCCTACACGCTGGGCGCGGCCTGGACCCGGGGCGAGCTGGAGCGCCGGCGGGCGGGCTGGGCCCTGTTGGTGTCCGGCACCGCGGCGACGGCGGGGCTGATCATCTGGGGCGGCTACCCGGCGTCCATGGTCGGCGTTCCCGGTGCACAGATCTCCAACCTGAACCCGCCCACCTTGGCTGCCGTCACCTTCGGTCTGGCCCAGTGCGGCCTGGCGCTCCTGCTGCGCGGCCCCCTCCGTCGCACCCTGCGACGCCGGCAGGCGGCCTGGGCCGCCGTGGCGGTCGTCAACCTCTCGGCGATGACTCTGTTCCTCTGGCACCAGACGGCGATGATGGCGACGACCGCCACCGGTCTGACGGCAGGCCGACTGCCCGGCCTGCACACCCTCCCCGACGACCTCGGCTGGGTGGTCGCCCGTCTCGCCTGGCTGCCGGTGTTCGCCCTGGCACTGCTGCTCTGCCGATCGGCCTTCCACAGTTACGAGAACCGCCGTCCCCGTACCCGCGAGGGCTCCCGCGTGGTGCGCGTCCAGCGGCGGCCCGACAGCACACGGGCGTCGAGGAATCCGGAGACCGAGGGGGTTCCTCATGCCTAGGGTGGTGCGGATGAGTGCGGTGGAGAAGCGGCTGACCAGGGGCCTACGGGTGCTGCGCGAGGACCTGTGGGACGGCACGGTCCACCCGCTGCCCCCGTCGGTCTGGCTTCGTTGGCTGCCGCACGGCATGGTCTTCCTGGTTGCCTTCGGAACCACGTTGGCCGGCGCCGATCACATGGTCGACAGATACCAACTGGGCTCGGAGTACGGCCTGTTGTGTGCGGCCGCGCAAGGAGTGGCGGTGTCGCTCGCGCTGTGGTGGCCCGTCCCGGCGTGGTGGCTGTCGACCACGGTCATGGTCGTTTCGGCCTTGGGCGCCCGCGTCCTCGATGCGGCGGCGGACGAGCCCTTCTGGCCGTGGAGCGGGCCCGGGATCTTCGCTCACGCCATGGTGCTGTTCCTGCTCGCACTGCGGCTGCCCACCCGTGTGACCGCCGAGGTGCTGGCCCTCACCGCGCTGGTCACGTATGTCCTCCAGGATGTCGTCGGCGGTCGGAACCACGAACCGTCGGGCGCGCTGTCGATGGCGATGTTCGCGGGCGTCACCCTCCTCGGCGGAGCCCTGCGCGGCCGCCGCGAGGCCCGTACCCAACTCGTCGAGCAGACGAGCATCACCGCCGAGGAGCGGGCCCGCCGCACCGTGCTGGAGGAGCGCAGCCGCATCGCGCGCGAGCTGCACGACGTGGTCGCCCACCACATGTCGGTGATCTCCATCCAGGCCCAGGTCGCCCCGTACCTGGTGGAGAACCCGTCCGAGGAACTGAAGGAGAACCTCCACGGCATCCGGCAGAACGCGCTGGAGGCGCTCACCGAACTCCGCCGCGTCCTGGGAGTTCTGCGCTCCGAGTACCCGCCGGGCGCCGGCCCCGACGATCCGCACGCGAGAGCGGGCGTCACCGAGGGCATCGCCCCACACGCCCCGCAGCCCACCCTGGACCGTCTCGACGCGCTCATCGACAACACCCGCGCGGCGGGACTCGCGGTCGTCACCGAGATCCACGGACAGGTGCGTCCGCTGCCGCCGGGCGTGGAGCTGTCGGCGTACCGGATCGTGCAGGAGGCGCTCAGCAACGCCCTGCGCCACGCGCCCGGTTCCACCGTCCGCGTGGAGCTCACCCATTTCCCGCGGGGTCTGCAGGTACGGGTGATCAATTCCCGTCCCGCCCGCAAGGCCCCACCGTCCCCCGGCGCCGGCCACGGGCTTCTCGGTATGCGCGAGCGCGCCGCGATGCTCGGTGGCACCCTCACGGCGGCCGAGACCTCCCACGGCGGCTTCGCCGTCGTGGCCTTCCTTCCCCGCGACGGCGACCCCGGCGGCCGGCTCTCACAGCCGGCACCGGACACGACAGGAGACACGAGTCCATGACGAGCAGCACCATCCGTGTACTGATCGCCGACGACCAGCAGATGGTCCGGCAGGGCTTCTCGGTGCTGCTCAACACCCAGCCCGACATCGACGTGGTCGGCCAGGCGGTGCACGGCCTCGACGCGATCGACAAGGTCGCCGAACTCACCCCGGACGTCGTTCTGATGGACATCCGCATGCCCGAGCTGGGCGGCATCGAGGCCACCCGTCGCATCACCACCGAGCGCCCGGACATCAGAGTCCTCGTCCTCACCACCTTCGACCTCGACGAGTACGTGTACGAGGCGCTGCGCGCCGGCGCGTCCGGCTTCCTCCTCAAGGACGCCTCGGCCGACCAGCTCGCCGAGGCGGTACGAGTCGTCGCGGCGGGGGACGCCCTGCTCGCGCCCGGCATCACCCGCCGCCTCATCGCCGAGTTCTCCCGCCTCGGCACCACACCCCGCGCCCCGCTCAAGGCCCGCGTCGGCGACCTGACCGAGCGGGAGACCGAGGTGCTCACCCTGATCGCGCAGGGCCTGTCCAACGCCGAGATCGCCCAGCGCCTCGTCGTCGCCGAGCAGACCGTGAAGACCCACGTGGGCCGCATCCTGGTCAAACTGGGCCTCCGTGACCGCACCCAGGCGGCGGTCTTCGCCTACGAATCGGGGCTGGTGCGCCCCACGGGTTACTGAGCCGTGCGGGCCGGACGGCGCGGAAAGGCTCTCCGGGCCGTCGCCCCGGGCGACCCGTAGTACCTGAGACGGACCTGGGCAGACCCTCCTCACTGGTGACGACGGCACACCCGCCCTCCGCCTACCGTTTTCATCGTGACCGAGACGACCCAGATGCAGACGATGCCCTCACGCGGCGGGGGCAGCCCGAGCAGCCCGGAGTTCCGGGTGGCGATGGACGCGTGGCGCAGGCTGCGGCAGGACCTGTTCCATGACGGGTTCGCCTACCGGCCGATGCCCCCGATGAAGATGGACGGCCTGTTCACCAGCCGGCTCTCCGGCCGCGTGCGTGACTACGTGGCCTGGGCCCCGCACGCGGCCGTGGTGACGGCCGGCCTGCTCTCGATGGCCATCGCCGTCTCCTCCAGTGACCGAGGCGGACTCGGCGCGATGGTGGCTGCCGGTTTCGCTCTGCTTCCGGTCCTGCTGACCATGATCAGACCCGTGGCGGCCTTCTGGGTGTCCCTGACCGCGGCGCCCTTGACCGCGGTGGGCAGCGGTCTGTGGGACGACTGGCCGTGGACGGCCGGCAGCTTCGCGGCCCACCTCGTGGTCATGACGGTCGTGGCCCTGCGCACGCGGCCGCGCGTGGCTGCCTGGATGTGGTGTCTGACCGCGGCGTACGGGGCGTTCCTGGAGACCATCCTCGGTGACAGTCACTACGCGTCGAACAACACGGTCCCGCTGCTCGTCGTCTCCGCCATGTCCTTGCTGGCGGCCTCCGCGCTGACCATACGCCGCACGGCCCAGCGCGAGGTGACCGCCCAGCAGACGGTGACCGAGCACGAGCGCTCCCGGCGCACCCTCCTGGAGGAGCGCACCACGATCGCCCGCGAGCTGCACGACGTGGTCGCCCACCACATGTCGGTCGTCGCCATCCAGGCCGAGGCCGCGCCCTACCGCGTGGAGAACCCGCCGCCGGAGCTGGAGCAGGCCTTCGCCACCATCCGGGAGAACGCGGTGGCCGCGCTCACCGAGCTGCGCCGCGTGCTCGGAGTGGTGCGCGCCGAGGACTACGAGGCCCCGGACGCCCCGCAGCCCACCCTCGCCGACCTCGACGGCCTGCTCGCCAACGTGCGGGAGGCGGGTCTCACGGTCGACAAGGCGGTCACCGGAGCGGTCCGTGAACTTCCGCAGGGCGTGGAGCTGTCCGCCTATCGCATCGTGCAGGAGGCCCTCAGCAACACCCTGCGGCATGCGCCGGGCGCGGCGGCCCGCGTGGAGATCGGCTATGTCCTGGGCGGACTGGGCCTGCGCATAGTCAACGGCGCGTCCCCCGAGGTGAGCCTGGTGAAGTCCACGCACGGCACCGGCCACGGCCTCACCGGCATGCGCGAGCGCGTCACGATGCTGAACGGCGAGATGACGACGGGTGAGACGGCGGACGGAGGCTACGAGGTGACGGTGTTCCTGCCGGTGTCCAGTGTGAGCGAGACCGACGCATGACGATTCGCGTGCTGATCGCCGACGACCAGATGATGGTCCGCGAGGGCTTCTCGGTGCTGCTCGGCGCGATGCCGGACATCGAGGTGGTCGGCGAGGCGGTGAACGGCCGGGAGGCGGTCGACCGGGTCCGGGAGCTGTCCCCGGACGTCGTCCTGATGGACATCCGGATGCCCGAGCTGAACGGCATCGAGGCCACCCGGGAGATCGTGGCGTCCGACGGCGGGGCCAAGGTGCTGGTCCTGACCACGTTCGACCTCGACGAGTACGTGTACCAGGCGCTGCGCGCGGGAGCCTCCGGCTTCCTCCTCAAGGATGCATCCGCCCGCCAACTGGCCGACGGAGTACGCGTGGTGGCCGCCGGGGAGGCGCTTCTCGCCCCGTCCGTGACCAAGCGGCTGATCACGGAGTTCTCCAAGCTGGTCCAGGCCCCCCGCCCCTCGGCGGCCACCCAGCTGGCGTACGGCGAGCTCACCGACCGCGAGACGGAGGTCCTGGTCCTCATCGCGCAGGGCCTGTCCAACCTGGAGATAGCCGAGCGCCTGGTGGTCGCCGAGTCCACGATCAAGACCCATGTGAGCCGGGTCCTGGTCAAGCTGGGCCTGCGCGACCGTACGCAGGCGGCGGTGTTCGCGTACGAGGCGAGACTGGTCACGCCGGGCTGACAGACCCCTGGTCGGCAGGACACCCCTGGTCAGAACGGGGGAACCGGGCTAGCGTCGCTCCATGGCAGCTGCTTTGGACCTTGCTTTCGACCCGTGGGACCCCGACTTCGTGGCCGATCCGTACCCGGCCTACGCGGAGCTGCGGGCCCGGGGCCGGGTGCGGTACTTCGAGCCCACGAACCAGTGGCTTGTCCCGCACCACGCGGACGTCTCGGCGTTGCTGCGGGACCGGCGGCTCGGGCGGACGTACCAGCACAGGTTCACGCACGAGGACTTCGGCCGGAGTGCTCCGCCTGCGGAGCACGAGCCGTTCCACACGCTGAACGACCACGGGATGCTTGACCTGGAGCCCCCGGACCACACACGGATCCGGCGGCTGGTGTCGAAGGCGTTCACCCCGCGCACGGTGGAGCAGCTGAAGCCGTACGTGGAGGGGCTGGCCGGTGAGCTGGTGGCCGGGCTGGTCGAGGCCGGCGGGGGAGACCTGCTGACGGACGTCGCGGAGCCGCTGCCGGTGGCGGTGATCGCCGAGATGCTCGGCATCCCCGAGTCGGACCGGGAGCAGCTGCGGCCGTGGTCGGCGGACATCTGCGGGATGTACGAGCTGAGCCCCTCGGACGAGACGGCGAAGCGGGCGGTGCGGGCGTCGGTGGAGTTCTCGGAGTTCCTGCGGGAGCTGATCGCGCACCGCAGGGCCGAGCCCGGCGGGGACCTCATCTCGGGCCTGATCGCCGCGTACGACGAGGGCGACCGCCTCACCGAGCAGGAGATGATCTCCACCTGTGTGCTGCTGCTGAACGCGGGCCACGAGGCGACGGTGAACGCCACGGTGAACGGCTGGTGGGCGCTGTTCCGCAACCCGGAGCAGTTGGCGGCCCTGCGCGCGGACCACTCGCTGGTGCCGACGGCGGTGGAGGAGCTGATGCGGTACGACACCCCGCTGCAGCTGTTCGAGCGGTGGGTACTGGACGACATCGAGATCGACGGGACGACGGTTCCGCGAGGCGCGGAGATCGCGATGCTGTTCGGCTCCGCGAATCATGACCCGTCCGTGTTCGCGGACCCCGAGAAACTGGACCTCACCCGTCAGGAGAACCCGCACATCTCCTTCAGCGCGGGCATCCACTACTGCATCGGCGCCCCCCTCGCCCGTATCGAACTGGCCGCCTCGATGACAGCCCTCCTGACAAAGGCCCCGACGCTCGCCCTCGCCACCGAGCCGACCCGAAAGCCGAACTTCGTGATCCGGGGCCTGGACGGCCTGACCGTCGAGATCTGAGAAACCCCCACCCGTCAGACTCCGGCCCCAGGCCCCGACCGCCAGACCCCGACCCCGGCTCCCGCTCCGGTCCCGACCCTGACCCCGACCCCCGCCCCCGACCTCGGCGCCAGCTCCGGATCCGGACCAGGTCACGCTCCCGGACCCTGATCCGGACCCGGACCCGGACCCTGATCCGGACCCGACCGAGACTCCGATCCGGCTCCCGACCGCCGTCGCCGAGCCCACAGCCACGCGATCGCCAGGCAGACGGCGGCCGGGAGGGCGGCTCCGGCCAGGGCGACGAAGGGGAGTTCGGTGGCGAGGACGGTGTAGTCCGTGCCCTCGCCCTCGAAGCCGCCCCCGAGGTGGCGTCGCGTGCGGTCGGAGGTGCTCCAGGCGAGCGTCGCGGCCACCGCGCCCACTGCCGACAGCGCGCACCCGCCACACCCCGCGACGCTCTCCCGATCCAACTCGTTCCCCTCGCCCCGCCCACCCGCTGCTCCGGGTTGCCCCGGCCGGTCCATGACCGAAGGGACGCGTCTTCTCCCGCCCTGGTTCTCCCGGCCGGAGGCACGCGCTCCCGGCACCGCGCGGCACACGTCTCCACCCGCCCCGAAGCCGTACGAGCGACCCCCGGCCCGATGCCGCCGCCCCACCGTCCCACCGCCCTGCCCCCCCGCCGCCCCACTGCCTCCGACACACCCTCAGCTGCTGAGATCCCGTCGCCGTAGTCCGGCCAGACCTCCGGCGACCAGCAGCACCGCGATCCCGGTCAGGACCAGCACCGGCGTCCACTCCATCTCCCCGCCCGGCAGCTTCGGGAGGTGACCGAAGGGGGAGAGGTCGAGGACGGCGCGGGGGGCGTCGAGCGCGGGGCCGATCCAGCCGATGAGGAGGACGGCTCCGGCGAGGCCCCACGCGGCCGGTGCCGCTCGGGGTGTGAGCCCGTAGAGCAGTACGGCGGCGCCGCCGATGACCCACACCCCGGCGACCTGGACGAGGCAGCCGCCCAGGATCGGGCCGGCCCCCTTGCCGTGGCCGAGGGCGAAGCCGAGACCGGCGAGAAGCATGATCCAGACGGTTCCGCCGAAGGCGACGGCCAGATGCCCGGCGGCCCAGCGGACCCGGCCCACGGCGTTGGCCAGCAGCGGTTCGGCGCGGCCGGAGGTCTCCTCGCCGTGCAGGCGCAGCACGGTGGCGACGATGTACAGCGCGGCGATCAGCCCGAGCATGCTGATCATCGAGGCGAGGAACGCGTCGGTCAGACCGGACCGGCCGCCCATGCGCTCGAAGATCTCGCGGGCGCCTCGGTTGTCACCGACGAAGTCGGCCGCGCCCTCGGCCAGCCCGCCGTAGACGAGCCCGGCGAGGAAGAAGCCGACGCTCCAGCCGAGGACGCTGCCGCGTTGCAGCCGCCAGGCCAGCGCGCCGGCCGTGCCCAGTCGGCCGGCCGCGGGTCCCGGACGGGTCGGCAGGAAGCTCATGCCGACGTCGCGGCGCCCGGCGAGTTCGTACGCCACCGCGCCCTGGAGCGCGGTCGCCGCCACGAACAGCAGCAGCACCCACCATCGCTCGTCCGCGAACGAACGCTCGTTCTCCAGCCACCCCAGCGGTGACACCCACGTCAAGAAAGACGAACCTTCGTTCGCGGAAGCATCACCGGCCGCCCGCAGCACGAACGCCCCGCCCAGCACCCCCGCCGTCAGCCCCCGCGCCAGTCGGGCGCTCTCCGTCAGTTGCGCGACGACCGCCGCCATCGTCGCGAAGACCATCCCGACGCCCGCGATCCCCAGCCCGAAGGCGGCCGCACCCACCGCCCCCTGTCCGGCCAGGCCGAGCGTGACGAGCGCTGCCAGGCCGCCGTTCGCGACGGCCGACGTGAGCAGGGCGGCCGTCAGCGGCGCCCGGCGGCCGACCGTGCCCGACGCGATCAGTTCCTGCCGACCGCTCTCCTCCTCGTCGCGGGTGTGGCGGATGACGACGAGGAGGCTCATGACGGCGGCGAGGAGACCGGCGTAGACGCCGACGCGCCAGGCGGTCAGGGCGCCGAGGGAGTCGTCGAAGACGGGGCCGACCAGGGCGCGCAGCGACGGGTTCGTGGTCATCTGGCGCATGAGGTCGGCGCGTTCGGCGGCGGTGCCGTACAGGCTGCGCAGGCTGTTCGGCATGGACAGGACCATCAGCCCGGTCACCGCGACCCAGACCGGGACCATCACACGGTCGCGCCGCAGGGCGAACCGCACCAGGGTTCCTGTGCCGGCCAGTGGCCGGGCCCCGCCGGACCGGACGGCGAACGGGGCGGTGGATGCGGATGGTTCGCCGCGCCTGCCTGGTCCAGCGGGGTCGGCCGGTTCGGTGGTGACGGCGGTCATCGCTTGACCGCCTCCTCCCGGGTGCCCTGCGTGTCGTCCTGGTAGTGCCGCAGGAACAGTTCCTCCAGAGTCGGGGGAGTGGAGGTCAGGGAGCGTACGCCGGAGTCGGTCAGGGAGCGGAGTACGGCGTCGAGCTTGTCGGTGTCGACCTGGAGGTGGACGCGATGGCCCCGCACGTCGAGATCGTGGACGCCGGGGAGGCCGTCCAGGCCGCTCGGTGGACCGGCGAGTTCGGCGGTGACGGTGGTGCGGGTGAGGTGGCGCAGTTCGGCGAGGGAGCCGCTCTCGACGGTGACGCCCTTGCGGATGATGCTCACCCGGTCGCACAACTCCTCGACCTCGCTGAGGATGTGGGACGACAGCAGGACCGTACGGCCCCGGTCGCGCTCCTCCCGCACGCACCGCTGGAAGACCTCCTCCATCAGCGGGTCCAGGCCCGAGGTCGGCTCGTCCAGGATGAGGAGGTCCACGTCGGAGGCGAAGGCGGCGACGAGGGCGACCTTCTGGCGGTTGCCCTTGGAGTAGGTGCGACCCTTCTTGGTCGGGTCCAGCTCGAACCGCTCGACCAGCTCCGCCCGGCGCCCCGCGTCCAGCCCGCCCCGCAGCCGCCCGTAGAGGTCGATGACCTCGCCGCCGGACAGGTTCCGCCACAGGGTCACGTCGCCGGGGACGTACGCGATGCGGCGGTGCACCTCGACGGCGTCCGCCCACGGGTCGCGGCCCAGGACCCGTACTGCGCCGGAGTCGGCGCGGAGCAGGCCGAGCAGGACGCGGATGGTGGTGGACTTCCCGGCGCCGTTGGGGCCGAGGAAGCCGTGGACCTCGCCGGTCTCGACGGTCAGGTCGAGGCCGTCCAGCGCGTGGGTCCGTCCGAAGGACTTGTGGAGTCCGGATACCTCAAGAGTGGGAGGGGCCTTCGTCATGTTCAGAACGTACGCTTACTTCAGAAATTTGTGAAGTTAAGGAAGGGCGTGAATGGCCGGTAGGCTGGCCGTGCTGTCTGACCAGGGGAGATCAGATACCAAGAGGACGACCGGCGAGGGAGTGATCAGGGATGACGGACCCGCAGGCCGGAGCGGAGAGCGGAGCGCAGACCGGGGCGGAAGCCGCTGTGGGGGCCGGGTCGGAGGGCTTGGGGCTGGGGCGTGACGTCGAGTCGGTCTCTCGTTTCGTCGAGAACTTCGCGGCGCAGCTCGTCGAGGCCGGGGTTCCGCGCATGCCGGCCCGGGTCTTCGCCGCGCTCCTCGCCTCCGACACCGGCGCGCTGACCTCGGTCGAGCTGGGCGAACAGCTGCGGATCAGTCCGGCGGCCGTGTCCGGAGCCGTCCGCTACCTCGCCCAGGTGCACCTGGTGTCCCGTGAGCGCGAGCCCGGTTCGCGCCGCGAGCGCTACCGCGTCCACAGCGACCAGTGGTACGAGGCTCTCACCAACCGCGAGGCCATCATCAAGCGCTGGGAGGAGTCGTTGCGCGAGGGCGTGGCCAGCCTGGGCGCCGACACCCCGGCGGGGCGCCGGCTCGCCGAGACCCTCGCCTTCTTCGAGTTCGTCGAGATCGAGGTCGAGGCCATGATGCGGCGCTGGCGCGCCCGCCGCGACGAGCTGTTCCCCCGAGGCTGACCGGCTACCCGGCCGTCTTCTCCGGGCCCGCCTCCGTACGGCTCGCCAGACGCTCGTAGCGCTGCCTCGCCGCCTGGGGGGTCTGGAGTCCGAGGCCGAAGGCGATCTCCGGCCAGGTCATGCCGCGCCCCCGGGCCATGTCGAGAAGGCCGACCTCCAGCTCGTCCATCTCGCCACGGGCCAGGGGGATGAGGGTCAGCGCGGCGGTGATGTCGGCCCGGTCGACCTCGGCTTCGCCGTCGTCGAGCAGGGCGGCACCGCTGAGCAGGAACGAGACCAGCCTGATCGCCTCCTGCGGATGGAGGACGTGCGGGTGGACCTGGCGCCGGCGCTGCTCGTCCGTGACCGCGTGCCGCTCGGCGATGCGGAACAGGGAGGCATAGACGCGTTGGGCCCGGGCCTCGTCCGCGCTCGGGGGTGAGAAGGGGTCGTGGGGCTGCGGAGGTGTTGGCGGCATGCGAACAGCCTGCAATGCAAACAACTTGTTGTCAACGAATCATTGTCCGGCGCGGTGCGGCGGCGCCCGTCTCACCCTTCTCCTGCCTGCCTGCCTGCCTGCCTGCCCCCTGCCCCCCTCTCCCTTCCCCCTTCCTCCGCCGCGCCCGCGTCAGCGCCGCCCGCCGAACTCCCACAGATGCACCTCGATGTCCGCGTACCGCTCCCCGGCCAGTACGGCGCGCGCCGCGTCCGCGTCCGGGGCCCGGACCAGCGCGGCGGTACCCAGCCAGGCCGTGCCGTCGTCGGACAGCAGCGGCCCGTACGCGATCAGCTCGTCCCGCCACGCTGCCGGTACGACGAGATCCGCCGCGCCTGCCGAACCGGGGCCGGTGCCGGGACCGAGGCCGAGCACCAGATACCGGTTCCCCCCGCTCCGACCGCCCGGGAACTCCCACATCGTGCGGCCCAGCAGATTCCGCCACCGCCGCAGCAGCACGTCCCGGAACACACCGGCCTGCTGGTTGGGCTCGTCGAACGCGAACGCCCGCGCAGCGGGGGAATCCGGCAGGTCGACGATGTGCACACTCCCGGATGGTGTCTCTCCGTCCTCCGTGAAGGTCGGGCCCCGGGCGATCAGCTCCTTCGCGTACCCGTCCATGTAGGACCAGTGCGCCTGGACCAACCCCTCGCGCAGATCGAGGGAACCGGGGCGGTCGCGGTGATAGCAGAAGAACTCCATGGCCGAAGCCTCGTCTCCCGCCGACGCCACCTCAACAGGATTTCGGGTCTCCCCTCGCCGTGGGCGAGGGGGAATACAACCCGGCGACAACCTGGAGACACCCGGCGACAACCCGGCAGGAGTAACAACAGGAACTGCGAATGGTCCGCGCGGATGAATGCGGATTAATGTGGGGAGGTCATCTCCCAGCGGGATGCCACGTGCCGGAACCCCGGCTCGATTACGGCGAGCCGGGGTTTCCGCTGGTGCGACGAGGCCTTCAGGCCTCCGTTTCCGGATTCAGTGGTGTCCGTTGTTGATCACACGGAAGCTGCCTACGATCGCCAGATTCCGCAGCTGCTGCTGTCCGGCCACCGAGTGGCTGGAGCTGCGCGGGCCGACCGTGGCGACGGGAGCGCCGTTGTCGCAGGTGACCCCGTTGTAGAACTCGACGGTCCGGTCGCTTTCGTTCCGGATGTTGAAGCTGGTGCTGTTGAGCGGCGGGATGATCAGGCTGTTCACATTGACCACGGCGATGCAGGAACCCGGGTCGGCGGAGTAGGACCGCTCGTTGATGTAGATCCGTCCCTCTTCCCGGTGGTCACCCCGGTTGTCACCGCGGCTCTCACCCCGGCCCTCGCCCCTCTTGCCGCCCCAGTTCTCCTTGCCCCCGGGGTCGGAGGAGGCGTTCGAGCCGGCCTCGGTACCGGTGCCGTTGCCGCCGCGGGGGGCGACGGGGGCCGCGTCCTGGACGAGCGAGGTGGACTTCGGGGCGGACTCCAGAGCGGAGCTGGCGTACGTGACACCTGTGGCGGCCGCGACTGCCACGCCGACGGAGGCGGCGATCACCGTGACTTTACGAGTGCGCAATGCACTTCCCCTTCTCTTCGTTCTCGTCGACAGGACCTGCCGACGAGTACGAACGTAATGACGGCCATTTCGGCTGTCATTTCGAGAGGGTCGGGGGCGGAGGCGAATATTGGACTGAACGGCCGCATGAATTGTCACCCCGGAGAGTGACGATCGGCGCGCCTGACGACCCATCAAAATATGGCAATGAGCTGGTACTTTGAAGCGAGGGGGGTCGTTGTTCGAAAAGCGGTGACGCGTCGTCACCCTCTTGGAGGTGCCGAGGGCGGACCGCACCCTGATCAGTCGTCAGGTCGCGCCACCGCCCGCACAGCTGACGGTCACTCAACAACCTTCGGGGCGCGGCGAATGGGCCGTGCGCCCCGTCGCGTGAATTCCGGCCGGAAAGTGATCGGCAACGGCGTGTCGCACGCTTTCAAGGGATTCGCCTGCACTATCGTGATCGGCCCTTCGGCGTGCACGGGGCGTGCATCCGCGTGCATCCGCCTGCATCCGCGTGTATCGGTCGTGCGCCGCGACCTGAGCGGCGCGCACCGCCCCGGCACTCGCCTGAGCGCGCGCACCGCCCCGGCACTCGCCCCGCATCACCCCGGCAGCGTCAGCCCCCACGCCCCCTCCCGCACCGTCCACGTCCGCGTCCGCACCGGCCCCGCCACCAGGGAATCCGCCCGGTAGCGGAAGTCCGCGCCGGACACTGTCACCCGCTGGCCGACCGCGTGCAGCGGGGCGGCCTCGGCGCCCACCGACACCGGCCGGATCTCGATGTCGGCGCCGCCGTCCATGCCCGGCGTGATCGACACCGCCTCCACGGGCTGGTCGAGGTCGACGAGCAGCACGCCGTCCACCTCCACCCGTAGCCGCGAGGGCCCGGCACCGCCCCCCGCGGCGACCCGTATGCGGGCCGGTCGCAGCGGACGGGACAGCCGGGCGGGCCGCGCCGGCCGCGTCGACAACGTACGGGCGAGGGACTGCGGCCAGGCGCGCAGCCAGTGGCTGGGGCCGGGCGAGGAGCCGTCGTCGTCCGCGGACCCGCCCTCCGCCTCCGACACCCGGTCCGTTCCCGCGCCCGCACCGGTCTTCGGCCCGGCACCTGCGCCAGGACGCGGCCCCGGACCCATTCCCGAGCCCGCACCCGGGCCTGCGCCGGCCGCCGCTCCCTTCGCCCCGTCCGCCCCCTCAGCCCTCTTCGTCCGCTCCGGAGGGCACGCGCCCGGCAAGACCGGTATGCGCAGGGTGCCCAGCACCACCCCGTCGCTGTCGTCGACGAGCAGATCCAGCCGTCGCTCGACGCCGTCGAGGGCGGCGCGGGCCGCCGCGACCGCGCCGGTGGGCACGCCGAGGGAGTGGGCCAGGCCCAGGGCGGAGCCCACGGGGACCAGGGAGAGGGCGCACGCCCCCAGCTCCCGCCGGCGGTGGAGCAGAGCCACCGCCCGCAGCAGCGCGCGGTCGTCGCCGACCACCACCGGCCGCCGTGAACCACGTCGTGCGAGCGCCCGCGCGAATTCCTCGGGCCCCTCCGGAAGACACACTTTCGTACTCGCCGCACCCGCGCTGAGCACGTCTTTCGCGATCCGTACGGCCTCGCCGTCCGTGCGACGGGCGAGGGGGTCGATGACCACGAGGAGCTGGTCGGGAGTCACCACCTCGGTCCTGCCTCGCTTCCTCGGGTAGCATCTTTGTGCAAGAGCCCCTTGCGCTATTGCGCCAGGGGCTTGGTCTATTCCGGGGCATCCGGGTCCGACAGGTGCGACCAACGGCGGTCGCGGTGCACGCGGCGGTAATGAGCCACCGCGTACGCCCCCGACCTTGGACATGCCCCGCCCGGAAGGGGTGTACGCGCGTGCCCGCACTTGTGCTGCTCGGTGCTCAGTGGGGTGACGAAGGTAAGGGAAAGGCGACGGACCTGCTAGGTGGGTCTGTCGACTATGTGGTGCGCTACCAGGGCGGCAACAACGCCGGCCACACGGTAGTCGTGGGCGACCAGAAGTACGCCCTCCACCTTCTCCCTTCCGGGATCCTCACTCCGGAGTGCACTCCGGTCATCGGAAACGGTGTCGTCGTCGACCCGTCGGTCCTGCTCTCCGAGCTGAGCGGTCTGAACGAGCGCGGCGTCGACACGTCCAAGCTCCTGCTCAGCGGCAACGCCCACATCATCACGCCGTACAACGTGACCCTCGACAAGGTCACCGAGCGCTTCCTCGGCAAGCGCAAGATCGGCACGACGGGGCGGGGCATCGGCCCGACCTACGCGGACAAGATCAACCGCGTCGGTATCCGGGTCCAGGACCTCTACGACGAGTCGATCCTGACGCAGAAGGTCGAGGCGGCCCTCGACGTCAAGAACCAGGTCCTCACCAAGCTCTTCAACCGCCGGGCCATCTCCACCGACCAGGTCGTCGAGGAACTGCTCGTCTACGCGGACAAGCTCGCCCCCTACGTCACCGACACGGTCCTGGTCCTCAACCAGGCCCTGGAGGACGACAAGGTCGTCCTCTTCGAGGGCGGTCAGGGCACGCTCCTGGACATCGACCACGGGACGTATCCCTTCGTGACGTCGTCCAACCCCACCGCGGGCGGCGCCTGCACGGGCGCGGGTGTCGGTCCGACGAAGATCAGCCGGGTCATCGGCATCCTCAAGGCGTACACGACCCGGGTCGGCGCGGGCCCGTTCCCGACCGAGCTGTTCGACGAGGACGGCGAGGCGCTGCGCCGCATCGGTCACGAGCGGGGCGTCACCACCGGCCGTGACCGTCGCTGCGGCTGGTTCGACGCGGTCATCGCCCGTTACGCGACCCGCGTGAACGGCCTGACGGACTTCTTCCTCACCAAGCTCGACGTCCTCACCGGCTGGGAGCAGATCCCGGTCTGCGTCGCGTACGAGATCGACGGCAAGCGCGTCGAGGAACTGCCGTACTCGCAGTCCGACTTCCACCACGCGAAGCCGATCTACGAGAACCTGCCCGGCTGGTCCGAGGACATCACGTCGGCGAAGTCCTTCTCCGACCTGCCGAAGAACGCGCAGGCGTACGTGAAGGCACTGGAGGAGATGTCCGGCGCGCCCATCTCCGCGATCGGCGTCGGTCCGGGCCGCGACGAGACGATCGAGATCAACTCGTTCATCTGACGGTTCACGGGTGACACACCTCGGGCCGGGCGCGCACACGCGTGCCCGGCCCGCTGTGTTCCGGCTGAGCCGCAGCCGCAGCCGCAGCCGCAGCCGATGCGGCTGATTCGGCGGGCCGGTCTGGCCGGGCCACGCGCACGTACCGGGCATATCCTGAAATGGCGCGCTATCCGCGCACGTCACACGGCCGGAGGGAAGGTGAGTGCGATGCGCGTTCTGTTCAAAGCACGCTTCGACACCGAGAAGTCGAACGAGGCCATCCGCAACGGCACTCTCGGGAAGCTGATGCAGGCCGCCATGGAGCAGGTCAAGCCGGAGGCGGCCTACTTCACCACCGACAACGGGCGGCGTACCTGCTACATGGTCTTCGACATGCAGGACAGCTCCGCGATGCCGGCGATCGCCGAGCCGTTCTTCCTCGACATGGGCGCCGAGGTCACGTACACCCCGGTCATGAACCCCGAGGACCTGCAGAAGGGCCTCGCGGCACTGGGACGCTGAGCCGTCGGTCGGCGGTCGTGGGTCGTCCGTCGGCGGACCTCAGCTGAACACGATCATCGACCCCTGCGCCAGACTCCGGGTCGCCGCCGCGTGCAGGCCCAGCCAGACGTGCCGTTCGCGGGCGAACGGGCTGGGGTCGTAGGGCGCCGGAACGGCCGGCTCCTCCAACTCCGTGGGCGCGAGCGGTGCCTCGGGGCGGGCCGGCGGGTTCGCCGGGTCGATGCCGATGGCCGCTGCCACGAACTCCAGTTCCCGCAGCAGTCCCTGGGACGAACCCAGGGGGCCGCCTCCGGCGAGGAGTTCGTCGCTGGACAGGGGCTGCGGGAAGTCGACCGGTACGTAGGCGCCGGCGTGGTCGTAGTGCCAGACCAGGTGGGACTGCTGGGCCGTGGTCTCGAACATCTCCAGCAACTGCTCGTAGTCGCCGCCCAGCGCGTCCACCGGGGTCACCTCCAGGCCGCACACCTGGAGCAGATACGCGCGGCGCAGGAAGTGCAGCGCGTCGTAGTCGAAGCCGGCGACCGGGGCGACCTCGCCGGTCAGTCCCGGCATGTACTGGTACACGGGGACCGGTGGCAGCCCGGCCTCACCCAGCAGCTTGTTGTAGAGCGCGAGTTCCTCGGCGAAGGGGTTGTCGGGCGTGTGGCACAGCACGTCGACGAGCGGGACCAACCAGAGGTCACAGGCCAAAAGAGAGCTCCTCGGTCATCCGGCACGCACACGGACGGTAGGGACGCGTTCGCGCACGGCGCACAGTGGTCAGGGAAGCGTAGTCGCTGGACGCGTCTTCAGTCCCCTGCGTGCAGGTCCCATACCCACACTCCGCCCACCCACTTACCCGGTCGCCCGACCAGCTTGTCCACGGCCTCGCGCAACCGCTCGTCGTACGGCTGCGGACGCAGCACCAGGGCGCCCGCGTGCCAGTACGCGAAGTCCTTGCGGGCCTGCGCCCGCCAGTTCTCCCCGATCGCCGGGACCTTGCCGGTGTAGCGGACGTCACGCAGCAGGTTGGAGGTGTGGCGGGGGACCGCGCCGTAGATGCCGACGCGGTCCTCGCCGAAGGGGCCGTTGAAGTAGCCGCCGGGCATCCGGAAGCCGAACCGGGCCGTGCTCTGCCAGCGCAGGGCCTCCGCGTTGCCCGGGTCCGGCAGCGGCACGGGCACCAGGGTCTCCCCGGCCTCGGTGTCGACGTACGACGTCCAGGTGCCGTCCGCGATGAACGCCGGCACCTCGGCGCGCTCGACGGACCTCAGCGGGGCCGGGACGATCGGCAGCAGGGCCAGGGTGACCGCCATGAAGCCCACGTACCGGGTGCCGAGGCTCGGCACGGCGGCGAGCCTCGCGCAGGCGAGCGCCAGCAGCATGCCGAGGACCGGGGCGCAGATCATCGCCACCCGGCCCTCGATGACCGACTCCAGCAGCGGCTTCTCGGCGAGCAGCGCCCAGGGGCCGGGCAGCACGAGGTCCGTCCGCGGGAGGCGGATCTCGGGGCCGAGGGAGAGTACGGCGGCGGCGACCGCCGTGCAGGCCAGCGCCTTCACCAGGGCGCGGTCCCACATACGTACGACGATGCCGAGCGCCAGGAGGGCCAGCGGCCAGCCGTAGAAGGCGTTCTGTTCGGTGGGGTTGAGGGAGAGGGCCTCCGCCCGTTCCTTGTCGCCCGCGAGGGAGCGTTCGGCGAAGGAGAGGAGCGCGAGCGGGCTGTTGCCCGAGTTGCTTCCGTGCGCGATGTTGCCGTAGCTCTGCGGGCCGAGGAACTGCCAGCTGAGCGGGAGGGCGACGAGGGGGAGCACGACGAGGACCGCGATGCCGAGGCCCTTGAGCAGCGGGCGCCAGGCGTCCCGGGCCACGTCCCGCCGCAGGAGCCCGTACGTGACGGCGAACAGCAGCATGCCCATCGCGGCGAGGAGAAGGGCCTCCTCGCCGAGGAAGATCTGGTAGGCCGCCATCAGGCCGAGGACGACCCCGTCCCGCTGGGTCCGGGCGCCCGTGCACAGGCGCAGTGCCCGGTCAATGATCAGCGGGATCATGAACAGGACGACGAAGTTCGGGTGCGCGTTGGCGTGGCTGACCATCGGCGGCGCGAAGGCGGCGAGGGCCGCTCCGGCGAAGGCCGCGCCCCGGTGCCGTTCGACCCGTCGGACGATCAGCCAGTACCAGGCGCCGGCGGTGGCGGCCAGGCCGAGGGTCATCACCAGGGCCAGGGTGACCGCCGGTCCCAGGGCGAGGGTGACGGGGGCGAGGGGGATCGACAGGCCCAGCATGACCGTGTTGGCCATCAGGTTCACGCCGTCGGGGAAGCCCTGGAAGGTGGTGAAGAGGGGGTTGCGGAGATGGACGAGGTTGTCGGCCGTGACCGCGAAGAACCACTCCCACTGGTTCTGGTCCTGGAGGGAGTCGGGCAGATAACGGCCGTTCGGGTCGCGCCAGCGGCCGATGTGCAGGGCCACCGCCATCACCAGGAAGAGGGCGACGGCGAGGACGTCGGCCCGGCGGACCGAACGGGCCCGCAGGAGGGCGAGTTCACCGAGGACACGGGCGTAGTCGCCCGGCCGGATCTTCGAGCCCGGTTGGTGGGACCAGCGGACGGGGACCTCGACGACGGGCCAGCCGCTGCGGCGGAAGTACCGCAGGATCTCCACGTCGATGCCGAACCCGTCGAGCCGGGAGGCGGCGAACGCCTCCCGGGCGCGGTCGCCGTCGAACAGCTTGAAGCCGCACTGGGTGTCGCGGATACCGGGCACCGCGACCCCGCGTATGAGCAGGTTCCCGGCCCGCCCGAGCGCCTCGCGCAGCCGGTGCTGGTGGCGGTCGATGGTCGCGCCGGGCGCCTCGCGCGAGCCGATCGCGGCCGTGTACCCGTCGGAGAGCGCCTTGTCGAGCCGCTCCAACTCCTCGATGGGCGCGGCGAGATCGGCGTCGGTGAGCAGGACCCGGCGGCCGTGCGAGGCGAGGACACCGAGCCGCAGGGCGTGGCCCTTGCCCCGGTTGCGGGGCCCGCCGGAGACGAGCTGGACCCGGGCGTCGCGGGCGGTGACGGCGGCCACGACCTCGGCCGTGCCGTCCGTCGACCCGTCGTCGACGACGATGACCTCCCAGCGGGCCGCGGCCTCGGTGTCCGCGAGGTGGGCGATGATCGCGTCGAGGGTGGGGGCGAGCCGGGCCTCCTCGTTGTACGCGGGGACGACGACGGAGAGGTCGACGCTCAGCTGCCCGCCGCCCGTCTTCGGGGTCGTGCTCGTCGTCAAGCCGCGTGCCCGCGGGACCGTGCGCGTCTGTCCGCCGGGTGTCTTCGGGGCCGTGCGCGTCTGTCCGCCGCGTGCCTGCGGGGCCGTGGTCATTCGTTCGCCGCCCGCCTCGGGGACCGTGCTCATCCGTCCGCCAGGCGTTCCACCAGCGTCAGGGACCGCTCGTCGTAACCGGCGATGATCTCCTGCGCGGTCTGCGCGTCCCGGCGGGTGAGGGCGTCGACGAGGTCGGTGTGGTCGGCCCACAGCCGCCCCTTGAGGTCGTCCGTCCAGTCGCTTCCCTGCCGCAGGTGCTGGACCGCGCCCACCCAGGACTGGACGCGCAGCCGGTGCAGGAAGTCGGTGAGGTACGGATTGCCGAACAGGGCGCTCAGTTCGCGCCAGAACCGCAGGTCGTAGCCGATCAGGATGTCCAGGTCCCCGGCGGTCGCGGCCCGCCGCGCCTCCTCGCCGCGTCGCCGGACCCCGGCGAGGGCGGCGGCCGTACGGGGATCGACCTTGCGGTCGCCGAGCCGCCGGAACATGCCGTCGGTGACCAGGATGCGGGCCTCGACCATGTTCCGGTAGTCGGCCAGGGAGTACGCGTGGACCTCGAAGCCGCGGTGCTGCACGGCGTCCAGCAGGCCCTGCGCGGACAGGTCCACCAGCGCCTCGCGCACGGGCGTCGCCGAGACGCCGTACTGCTCGGCGATCTCCTTGACCGTGAACTCCTGCCCCGGCTTCAGCCGTCCGGCCAGCACCTCGTCACGGAGCGCGTCCGCGAGCTGTTGCCGCAGGGTGCTACGGGTCACGGCGCCATTGCCGCCGCCGGTGCCGGTGCCGGGCATCGTGGTCTGGATCCCCCATCCGCGTACGCGTACGCATTCTGTGCGTGCTCTCCGAGTTCTCTTACGAGCACGTCACCTTACGCGTTCGGGTTACGGGGAGGAGTTTTCGCCCTTCTGGCTCACACTCCGCTCGGCACCGGGGACGACGACGGCCTCAGACCGTGTGCTCGTCCGCCACGGACAGGGCCGCGTCGAGGGCGGCGATCCCCTCCTTGACCTCGGTCTCCGTGATGTTGCACGGGGGGACGACGTGGGTGCGGTTCATGTTGATGAAGGGCCACAGACCGTTCGCCTTGGCGGCGGCACCGAAGGCGAGCATGGGGGCGCCTGCCTCACCGGTCGCGTTGTAGGGGACGAGGGGTTCGCGGGTCTCCTTGCTCTTCACCAGCTCCAGCGCCCAGAACATGCCCGTGCCGCGCACCTCGCCGACGCAGGGGTGGCGCTCGGCGAGTTCGCGCAGGGCGGGCTCGACGACCGAGCCGCCGACGGTGGCCGCGTTGGTGACGACGCCCTCCTCCTCCATGACGTTGATCGTCGCGACGGCGGCGGCGCAGGCCAGCGGGTGCCCCGAGTATGTGAGACCGCCGGGGTAGGGGCGCCGGGCGAACGTCTCGGCGATCGCGGGGGAGATGGCGACGCCGCCGAGGGGGACGTAACCGGAGTTCACGCCCTTGGCGAAGGTCATCAGGTCGGGTACGACGTCGAAGAGGTCGGCGGCGAACCAGGTGCCCGTGCGCCCGAAGCCCGCCATGACCTCGTCCAGGACGAACACGATCCCGTACTTGTCGCACAGCTCGCGGACCCCGGCCAGATAGCCCGGCGGCGGGACCATGATCCCGGCCGTGCCCGGGATCGTCTCCAGGATGATCGCGGCGATGGTCGACGGCCCCTCGAAGGTGATCGTCGTCTCCAGGTGCTCCAGCGCGCGGGCGCACTCCTGCTCCTGCGTCTCCGCGTGGAAACGGGTGCGGTAGAGGAACGGCGCCCAGAAGTGCACGACCCCTGCCGTGCCGGTGTCGGAGGCCCAGCGGCGCGGGTCGCCCGTGAGGTTCACGGCCTGCTGGGTGCCTCCGTGGTACGAGCGGTAGGCGGCCAGCACCTTCGGGCGGCCGGTGTGCAGCCGGGCCATGCGGACGGCGTGCTCGACGGCGTCGGCGCCGCCGTTGGTGAAGAAGATCTTGTCCAGGTCGCCGGGGGTGCGCTCCGCGATCAGCCGGGCCGCCTCCGAGCGGGCCTCGACGGCGAACGCCGGGGCGAAGGTCGTCATCGTCGCGGCCTGCTCCTGGATCGCGGCGACGACCTTCGGGTGCTGGTAGCCGATGTTCGTGTAGACGAGGCCGCTGGTGAAGTCGAGGTAGCGCCTGCCGTCGTAGTCCCAGAAGTACGAGCCCTCCGCGCCGGCGACGGCGAGCGGGTCGATGAGTTCCTGCGCGGACCAGGAGTGGAAGACGTGCGCGCGGTCCGCGGCCTTCACCGCGGCGCCGGCCTGGGGGTTCGGCTGAGGGGTCATGGGGGCGAGGGTAGGGGGCGGGGAGGGCGAGGGGGTATTGGCGACGTGTATGGGCCGGCCTGCCCCCGCACGACACAGTGTCGCCCCACCGCCGGCCCTCGCGCGCAGGCGCGTGGGGCTCCTCTTCAGGGGCGCGGGGAACCGCGCGAGAAGCCCCACCGGGCCGCAGCCGGCATACGACCTCGCCGTGATTGACAGGAGGCTGTCGAAATGACAGCCTGTTGTCAACAGGGGCCGAGGTACTTCAGGAGGAGCCATGACCGATCGCAAGGCTGTTCATCTCGCCGTGTACGACACCTACGCCGACTGGGAGACCGGCCACACGACCGCCTGGCTCGCCCGGGCCGGACGGCAGATCCGTACGGTCGGGCCGACCCCCGACCCCGTGCGGACGATCGCCGGCGTACGCATCCAACCGGACGGCGTCCTCGACGACCTGCGCCCGGAGGACAGCTCGCTGCTCATCCTCACCGGCGCGGATCTGTGGGACACCGGTGACGACCTGGCCCCGTTCGCCCGGAAGGCGCGGGAGTTCCTGGAGGCCGGCGTCCCGGTCGCGGCGATCTGCGGAGCGACCGCCGGGCTCGCGAGGGAGGGACTGCTGGACGACCGGGCCCACACCGGCGCGGCCCCCTTCTACCTGGCCGCCACCGGCTACAAGGGCGGCGAGCGGTACGTGGAGGCGGACGCCGTCACCGACGGGCCGCTCGTCACCGCGGGCCCCACCGAACCCGTCGCCCTCGCCCGCGAGGTCTTCCGCCTCCTCGGCGTCTACGAGGGCGAGGTCCTCGACGCCTGGTACCGCCTCTTCCACGACTCGGACGCCGAGGCGTACGCCGTCCTGGAGGCGGCGGGACGATGAGCCGCGACCAGCAGGACCTCCTCAGCCGTGCGGCCGTCGGGACCTTCCGGCTGAACGGGCAGTTCCTCGCCGTGGCCGAGGAGCTGGCACGCCCGGCCGGGCTGACGGCCGCCTGGTGGCAGGTGCTCGGCGCGGTGCTGCCCGAGCCGCTGCCGGTCGCCGGGGTCGCCAGGGCCATGGGCATCACCCGGCAGAGCGTCCAGCGGGTCGCCGACCTCCTCGTCGGCCGGGGCCTCGCCGAGTACGTCCCGAACCCGGCCCACCGCCGCGCCAAACTCCTCGCCCCCACCCCGGCCGGCCGTGCCGCGATCGAGCGGATCGAACCCGGCCACGCGACGCTGGCCGCCCGTCTCGCGGAGGCGCTGGGCGAGGAGGAGTTCGCGGAGACCGTACGGCTGCTCGAACGGCTGTCGGGTGTGCTGGACCGGCTCGCGACCTCACCGGGGGCCGACGCGGCTCCGGCCGCTGTTACGGAACCGTAGACACCGCTCCATCCGCCTCCCCGCGCCGCCGCACTACGATCGGTCCGTTGCGCACGTACGCGACGTACCCGTACGTACGCGTACACATATGCAGGGGGAGACGGGGGACGGTGGCCATGGAGAAGCTCGGGCCCGGGGATCCGCAACGTATCGGGGCGTACCGGCTGCTGGCGAGGCTGGGGTCGGGCGGCATGGGGAACGTGTACCTGGCCCGGTCCGAGCGCGGCCGTACCGTCGCCGTGAAACTGGTGCGGCAGGAGCTGGCGGAACAGGAGGAGTTCCGGGCCCGGTTCCGGCAGGAGGTGCAGGCCGCACGCCAGGTGGGCGGGTACTGGACCGCGCCGGTGCTGGACGCGGACACCGAGGCGGGCATCCCGTGGGTCGCCACCGGGTACGTCGCCGGACCGTCCCTGCAGTCCGTGGTCGGGCGGGATCACGGGGCGCTCCCCGAGCGGTCCGTACGGATCCTCGCGGCGGGCCTCGCGCACGCGCTGGAGGACATCCACGCGGCCGGCCTCATCCACCGCGACCTCAAGCCGTCCAACGTGCTGGTGACCATCGACGGGCCGCGCGTCATCGACTTCGGCATCGCGCGGGCGCTGGAGACCGTCACGGACGGCGGGCTCACGCGCACCGGCGCGCTCGTCGGCTCGCCGGGCTTCATGGCGCCCGAACAGGTGCGCGGCGACCGCATCACCCCGGCCTGCGACGTCTTCTGTCTCGGCTCCGTCCTCTCCTACGCCGCCACCGGCAACCTCCCCTTCGGCGCCGCCAACTCCGGTGTCCACGCCCTGATGTTCCGCATCGCCGAGGAGGAACCGGATCTGGAGGGGCTGCCGGAGGGGCTGTACGACATCGTCCGCGAGTGTCTGCGCAAGGACCCCGCCGCCCGTCCGACCCTGGCCCAGATCCTGCAGCGCACCGGCGCCGAGGACACGGTCTTCGCGGGCCGGTCGCGGGACCCCTGGCTGCCGAGCGCCCTGGTGGCCCAACTGGGGCGCCACGCGGTCCAGTTGTTGGACGCCGAGGACCCGGAGGAGCCGACGGCCGGGACGGAGGCGTCGCAGGACGCGGCGACCGAGGGCGGGTCGGGAGGGCCGGCGGACGGTGGCGGTCCGGGGGCGCCCGATCCCGCCGGGCAGCCGGCCGGGGCTGCTGCCCCGACCGCTCCCGCGCCCCCGGCCCTGACCGCTCCCGCGACCCCGCCCCCGACCGCTCCGGCGCTGCCGCCCTCGACCCCGCCCGTGTACCCGCTGGGCGCACCCGACGCTCCGTACGGCGGGTCCGGCGCCGCCGCGTCCCCCGGCGCCGGCGGGGCGGCGACCCCGCCCGGCCATCCGGCCACCGCGCCCGAGGCGGCCGGACCGCCCTCGCCGGGCGCGCCGGGCGCCGCGCCCCTGGACCGGATGCCGACGCAGATCGCGGGGACGGGGGCCGGTGCGCAGCCGCCACCGCCCAGCGCCCCGCCGGGCCCCGCGCCCGCCGGGTACGGCTTCCCGCAGCAGTACACCCAGCGACCCGCCGGCGGGTACGGGCAGCAGCCCGCCGCCGCATCCGGGTACGGCTACCCGCAGAGCGCGCCGTACGGGGCGTACGGGCAGGGGCCGTACGGCGGCGGGCAGGGTGCCGGTGCGGCAGCGGGGGCGGGGCTCGGCCCGACCCCGCCGTACGGACCGAACCCCGTCTACGGGCCCGGGCCCGGGACGCCCCCCGCCGGGCAGCCCGAGCCGCAGCGCGGAAGCCGGCGCTCCTCCGTGCTCCTCGTCGCCGTCGCGCTGGTCGTCGCGCTCGGTGCGGGCGGCTCGGTGTACGCGTTGATGACGAAGGGCGACGACGGGGGCAAGGAGGACGACGCGAAGGGCGGGCCGACGACGAGCGCGCCCGAGACGCCGGGGCCGTCGTCGCCCGAGCCGACGGATCCGGGGACCTCCCCGGTGGAGACCACCGAGTCGCCCGACGCCGGCACGGTCCCGGAGGGCTTCGTCGGCACCTGGAACGCCAGCATCGGCGGTTCCGGGGGCGACACCCGCCAACTCGTCATCCAGCAGGGCGAGGTCGGCGACACGGTGCTGACCCTGACGGCGGACGGGCCGCTCGAAGGCGGCGGCACGTACCACTGCGTGTTCGAGGCGGCGCTGACGGAGGAGCCGGGCGACGACGGGCCGCTCCGAATCGGCCCCTCCACCGTCAGCACCGGTGAACCGGCCACGTCCTGCTCCCCGGGCGCGGCGACCACGGTCACCCTGCTGCCCGACGGCCGGCTGCGCCGCGTCGACACGGCGGGCAAGTCGGTCACCTACACGAAGGCGGACTGAGCGGCCCCGCTGAAAAGCAGCGGGCGCAGCCCGCGCTTTTCAGGGGCGCGGGGAAGTGCGCGACCAGCCCCCACTCACCCGCACCCGACAACACACCGACCCACCCGCCACGGCTCCGCCGCTACCGCTACCGCTACCGCGCCTCCGGAGGCCGCTGCCGAGGCATGTTCGGCCGCGCCCCCGGCGGCATCGGCACCCGCCCGTTCCCGTTCGCCTCGGGACGCCCCACGCTCCCCCCGGCCTGCACACCGAGCGGAGCCGACCCCGTCCGGAACTCCACCATCCAGTCCGCCGTCTCCGCCCGCACCAGCTCCGTGACGTCCTCGGAGAACCGCCGCAGCACCCCGAGACACCGCTCCGCGGCCTCCCCGGCCGTCCCCTCCGCCGGCCCCAGCACCTCCCGCGCGCTCTCGGACGCCCAGTCGAACCGCAGCATCTGCAGCCGCCGCTGCACCGCCTGGGCCGTGGCGACGTCCCGCATCCACCCGGAGGTGACGCCGAAGAACCGGTCCACCCCGACACACGCCACACAGGACAGCAGCGCGAGATACCCCCAGGGAGCCACCCCGCCCACCGCCCCCGTGAGGTCGAGCAGTGGCAGCGCGGCCCCGGCGAGCGCCCCCGCAGCCGCCCCGATCCGCAGGACCCGTGCCGCCACCCGTTTCCACACCCGGTCCGCGAGATACCACGCCGCGGTCTCCAGCGCCGCCCGCTCGACCCAGTGGTACAGCTCCTCCAGCCGCTCCGCCGGCGCCCCCCAGTCCCCCTGCGGAAACGGCCGCCCGGCCAGATCCCCCGCCCACGGCCCGGCCGCCGACGTCCACGGCTCCGCCCACAGCCCGGACCCCTCACCCCGCCCGTCCTGGGTTCCCCCCTCGGGCTGCATCTCCGGCTGGCTCACCAGGCACTCCCTACGTACGTACGGCGCTCACGCACCACCCTGACGCGGCCGGACCCTTCCTACCGCCCAATGGGTGGCGAAGATGGTGTTTTCACCGCTTATCCCCTGGAAGATGCCCTTGATCAGATATACGAATCCCCGCCGACTCACTCGAAAGAGTGGCGCGGCACAGGCCGTGCCGACCACGTAGGCTCGTGAGGACCGTAAGAACGTGAACGGCGACGTCCGTTCGTACTCGTGCGAGGGAGCTGAACGTGATCCCCGGTGGTGGCCAGCCCAACATGCAGCAGCTGCTCCAGCAGGCCCAGAAGATGCAGCAGGACCTGGCGAGGGCACAGGAGGAGCTCGCGCGGACGGAGGTCGACGGCCAGGCGGGCGGCGGCCTGGTGCGTGCCACCGTCACCGGCTCCGGCGAACTGCGCAACCTGAAGATCGACCCCAAGGCGGTGGACCCGGAGGACACCGAGACCCTCGCCGACCTGATCGTCGCGGCCGTCCAGGCGGCCAACGAGAACGCCCAGACCCTCCAGCAGCAGAAACTGGGCCCCCTCGCCCAGGGTCTGGGCGGCGGTGGCGCGGGCATTCCCGGCCTGCCCTTCTGAGCGCCTCCGCGACCCCCTCCGACCCCATCCGTGCCCGGTACCGCCTTCCTCGGAGCGGCGGCGGCCGACTACGGTACGTACTGAAAGACACCAGGAAGGACGGCAGTCCGTGTACGAAGGCGTGGTCCAGGACCTCATCGACGAGCTGGGGCGGCTGCCCGGCGTCGGTCCCAAGAGCGCGCAGCGGATCGCCTTCCACATCCTGCAGGCGGAGCCGACGGACGTACGGCGCCTCGCGCACGCCCTCCTCGAAGTGAAGGCGAAGGTCCGTTTCTGCGCGACCTGCGGCAATGTCGCGCAGGAGGAACTGTGCAACATCTGCCGTGACCCGCGTCGCGACCCGACGGTCATCTGCGTCGTCGAGGAGCCCAAGGACGTCGTCGCGATCGAACGCACCCGCGAGTTCCGGGGCAAGTACCACGTCCTCGGCGGCGCGATCAGCCCGATCGAGGGCGTCGGCCCCGACGACCTGCGCATACGGGAGCTGCTGGCCCGCCTGGCCGACGGTACGGTCACCGAGCTGATCCTGGCCACGGACCCCAATCTCGAAGGCGAGGCCACGGCCACGTACCTCGCCCGCATGATCAAACCCATGGGCCTCAAGGTCACCCGCCTGGCCAGCGGCCTCCCGGTGGGCGGCGACCTGGAATACGCGGACGAGGTGACCCTCGGCCGCGCCTTCGAGGGGAGACGATTGCTGGATGTCTGACGCCACGCTGCACGCGACGGACCTGAACCCGGACGACTTCGCGGTCCAGATCGCGGACCAGATCGAGAGCTTCCTGGTCGCCGTCACCGAGGTGGCCAAGGGCGACGAGCCGGACTCGGCCGTCCCCTTCCTCCTGCTGGAGGTGTCCCAGCTGCTCCTGGCCGGCGGCCGCCTCGGCGCGCACGAGGACATCGTGCCCGACGAGCGCTACGAGCCCGACCCGGGCCCCGAGACGGACGTCGACGAGCTGCGCGAACGCCTCGCCCTGATGCTGGAGCCGGTCGACGTCTACTCGGAGGTCTTCGACCCCTACGAGCCCCGCAAGGCGCCGGTCCCGGCCCGGATCTCCGACGACCTCGCCGACGTCATCGCCGACCTCCGCCACGGCATGGCCCACTACCGCGCCGGCCGCACCAGCGAGGCCCTGTGGTGGTGGCAGTTCTCCTACTTCTCCAACTGGGGCTCCACCGCCTCGGCGACCCTGCGGGCCCTGCAGTCCCTGGTCGCCCACGTCCGCCTCAACCAGCCCCTCGCCGAGCTGGACGGCCTCGACACCGACCAGGAACTGATGGGCGACGAGACCCTGGAGTTCGAGGCGGGCCAGGTCATGGCGGAGGAGATCGCGGGGCCGCTGGGGCTGCGGAAGGTCAAGTAGCCGCTCACCTCGCGGTGGAGATGGGCGAACGAGCGACGGCGGGAGCCGGGCGGCGTGAGGTCGTACGGTGCCCAACTCCCGCCGTAGGCATGACGGTTTTCGCCACGACAGTCATCATGTGACGTATGAGTGCCGTGTTCGAGGAGCGCCCCGGTGCCGAAGCCTCCGGCGCGGGCGCCGTTGCCGCCGGCGGGAACATCGCGCAGGCGTTCACTGGTGCGGGTTCCGTGGGCCTGCACATCAACAGCGTCGGGGTGCTGGCGCCGCACGCGTGTCCACCGGCCGAGTCGGTCGACTGCCCGCCGGAGCTGACGAACCTCCCCTCACGGGCGGCGTTGTTCGTCGGCCGGGGGACCGAACTCGCCGTTCTGGACGAGGCGTCCGCGGCCCCCGGCCAGGCGTTCGCTCATGTACTGCACGGTCTCGGCGGAATCGGGAAGTCCACGCTCGCCGCCCGCTGGGCTTCCGGCTACAGCGCGGCGCACGCTCCCGTCTGGTGGATCACTGCCGACAGCCGGGCGGCGATCGAGACGGGTCTCGCCGACCTCGCCCGCGCCCTCCAGCACTCGCTCGCCGCCCTGCTGCCCCAGGAACAACTGGCCGAGTGGGCTCTGCGCTGGCTCACCTCCCACACCGGTTGGCTGCTCGTCCTCGACAACGTCACCGCTCCGGGCGACGTCAACCATCTGCTCTCCAGGGCACGTTCTGGCCGCTTCCTGATGACCAGCCGCCAGTCGACGGGGTGGGCCGGCATCGCGGAGACGGTGCCCCTGGACGTCCTGTCGCACCAGGAGGCGGTGGACCTCTTCACCCGGATCCGCGGCGAGGACCCGGACACCCCCGAACTCTGCGCGGAACTGGGCCGTCTTCCGCTCGCGGTGGCCCAGGCGGCGGCGTATTGCGTGCAGACGGACTGTGCCGTCCGCGTGTACCTGGACGACCTCGCGGCGCATCCGGTCGAGATGTACGCGGCGAAGGACGAGAGCCGCGACCACGAACGCACCGTCGCCCGTGTATGGCACGTCACGCTCGACCGTCTCGCCGACGACCGGCTGACCGTAGGCATCCTGCTGATGCTCGCCTGGTACGCCCCCGACGGCATCCCGCGCTCCCTCCTCTCCTCCCTCGGTACCCGGCCCGCCGTACGCGGTGCGCTCGGCCGACTCGCCGCGCACAGCATGGTCACGCTGGCCGGAGAGGACGTGTCCGTGCACCCCCTGGTGCAGGCGGTCTCCCGTACGGAGGACCTCTCCGACCGGCACCGGCACCCGGCGGCCATCGAACAGGCACGAGCGGCGGCGGCCGAGGCGTTGGCGGCGGCGTTGCCCCCGGACCTCGATGACACCTCGGCCTGGCCGGTCATGCGGATGCTGTTGCCGCACGTCGAGAAGCTGGCCGAGCACACCCGATCTCACGAGGACTCGGGGGTGATGGCTCGGCTGCTGGTACGGACCGCCGACTTCATGCTCACCGCCGGCATGCGGCTCGCCCCTCGCGCGGCCGACCTCCTGGAGCGTGCCGAGTCCGCCTGTGTGCGACTGCACGGCCCCGACGCCGAGGAGACCCTGGACGTGCGCACCCTGCTCGTCCAGGCCCGCCGGGTCACGTTCCACACCGAGCAGGAGGTCGAGGCCGCTGAGCGGACCCTCGCGGACTGCGAGCGCGTCCTGGGCGCCGAGCACGAGATCACGCTCTCGGCCCGGGTGAACGTGTACCACGCCGCCAATCGGGCGGGGGACTTGGCGCGGGCCCGGCGGCTGGTCGAGGAGATTCTCGCAGGAAGTGTCCGTGTGTTCGGCGCGGAGCATCCGCGGACCTTCGCGGCACGGGAGAAGCTGATCTCGAGCGTCGCCGAGGGCGGGGACCTGACGCGAGCGCGCGAGATGGCCGACGAGTTGGTCGACGACTGCGTGCGCGCGCTGGGCGACGAGCACCCGGCGACCCTCGCCGTGAAAGGGCTGGTCACCCTGCTGGCCCGCCGGGCAGTCCTCCCGGTGTTTCCGGTCCCGGGCACCTTCATGGCCAGGGTCCTCGCCGCCTCCCAGGACGGGCAGGAGGCTCTGGTCGGTGTGATGCGCGGTCTGGTGGCGGAGATCGAGTCGCTGGAACCGACCCTCCCCGCGCCGGCCACGGAGGACGACCTGGCGGAGGCGGAGCGCAACCTGGAGACGTGTCTGCGCGTGCTCGGCGACGACCACGCCGAGACCATGCTGGCCCGGCTCGCCCTGGTGCAGACGTACATGTTCGCCCAGGACGACCGTTACGCCGAGTCGGCGGTCCGTCTGCTCGTGGAGATGTTCTCCGCCCTGGGCGAGGAGCATCCGGTGGCGACCTTGATGTTCGACATGTTCAAGGCGATGTTCACGGTGGCGCGGGAACACGGGGAGGGCGAGGACGATGGACCGCGGCCACCGGCACCGTGACGGGAGCGGTTCGTCCGGGTGTGGGGCGTCACCCGCCGGTAGGGACGAGGGACCGTCACAGGTTGGTATCCCCGTCCCGTCACAAGTGTGATCGAGGGCTGGGGGCGGGATGATGTCGGCATGACCACGGGGCAGACGGGACAGAACGGCAACCGGTCAAAAGTGTTGCTGTGGACGGGAATCGGCTTCTGCGCGGCCGGTGCGGTGGGGTTGCTCGTGGGTGCGGTGCTGGACGTCGACGCCGCCGACCCCTGGGCGAGTGTGGCGGGCGGAGTGGCCGCCCTCGTGGGTATCGCGCTCACCCTGGTTGCCCAGCTGGGCAACTCCTCACCGCCCCCCACCCCGCCGGTGCTGCCCGCGCCCAGCCCGGGCGTCGACGCGTCCGGCGCCGGGTCGATCGCTGCGGGCGGCAACATCGGGTCGGCTTCGACGGGCGGGGCGCCGCTGCCGCCAGCACCCCCGTCCCCGTCGCCGTCCCCGGCGCCCGTCTCGCCTCCCGGCGGTGTGAACGCGACCGGCCGGGGCTCCATCGCCGCAGGCGGGGACATCGGTACGGCGTCCACGGGCAACTGAGAGTGGCCGGAAGGCGAGTGCGTCGCCTGCGGCAAGGGTGACCGGGGATCGACGGAGAGTGAGTGCACTCATGGCTCACCGGACGACTGAAAAGTGCGAGTGCCGCCGGTAGCGTAGGCACCGTCCTACGACGCACGCTCCCGCACCGCCCTCCGCACCCCCGCCCGCCCCTCGCCCAGGAACCGGACCCAGTGACGTGACCGTTCTCCTGCTCCTTCTCGCCGCCGTGGCCGTGACCGCCGCGGTGCTGGGCCCCCGCACCCTGCTGAGGGCGAGGTGGCCCGAGCGGGAACCCGTGGTCGCGCTGTGGGCGTGGCAGTGCCTGGTGGCGGCGGCGCTGCTGAGCTGTCTCGCGGCGCTGGTGCTGGGCGCGGCGGCGGTGTTCGAGACGGTCCGCACGCGCGCCTTCGCGCCCGCGCCCCCGGCCGTGACCGCCGCGTACGACCTCACCGCCGCACCGCCCTGGACGGCCGTACTGACGCTGGCGCTGGCCCTCGGGGCGGCGTGGAGCGGCGCGATGCTGGCCCGGGAACTGGTCGAGGCCCGGCGCCGCCGGCACCTGCGCCGGGCGCACCTGCGGGAGCGCGCCCCCGACCTCCCGGCCGGGCTGCCGCAGACGAAGGGGCCGCTGCTGGTCCTGGAGGACGAGTACCCGGACGCGTGGCTGATGCCGGGCGCCCCGCCCCAACTGGTGGTCACCACCGGCGCGTTGGGCAAGCTGAGCGACCGCCAGCTGGACGCCGTGCTCGCGCACGAACTCGGTCACGCCCGTGCCCGGCACGACTGGCTGCTCCACCTCTCCACCGCCCTCGCCACGGGCTTCCCGCGCGTCCCCCTCTTCGCCCACTTCGCCGACCAGACCCACCGCCTCGTCGAACTCGCCGCCGACGACACGGCCTCCCGCCGCTGCGGCCACCTGACCACGGCCCTGGCCCTGATCGAACTCAACCAGCACCGGGGCGTGTTGAGCTGCTCCAACACCCGCCGCCTGCTGGGCGACCGGGTCGAGCGGCTGCTGGAGCCGCCGCCCCGCCTGGACCGCACGCGCCGCGCGGCCACCACCACGGCCGCCGCGCTTCTCGCCCTCCTTCCGCTCCTCATCGCGTTCGCGCCGGCGCTGGGGACGCTCTAGTCGGTCCGCTGGTCCGTCTGCTCCTCCTGGAGGAAGTCCAGGAGTACGGCGGTGAGTTCGGCGGGGGCGTCCTCCTGGACGAGGTGTCCCGCACCGGCGATCGGTTCGAACAGGGCGCCGGGGATGAGGCCGGCCAGCTCCCGCCCCTTCGCCAGCGGAATCCACCCGTCCTCCTCGCCCCAGCACACCAGCACCGGGATGCCGATCTCCCCGTACCGCCCCTGGATCTCGTCCGTGTGGGCCTGGTCCGCCTGGGCGATCTGCCGGTAGAAGGCGGGCTGCCCGTGCTCGCCCAGCCACGGCTGGACGAGCCGGTCGAGGACGGCGGGGTGCAGGCCGGGGCCGCCGGTGGAGGCGACGTACTCCCGCACGAGGGCCCGGTGCAACGCGGGCGGCAGCTGTTCGAAGACCTCCGCATGGCGGCCCAGCAGCCGGAACGAGGGCGTCCCCCACGGGGCGAGCGCCACGGGGTCGACGAGGGCGAGCGCGCGGTAGCGGGCCCCGTGCAGCAGGTGGGCCCGCAGGGAGACGGCCCCGCCGAAGTCGTGCGCGATCACGAAGGGCTTGTCCAGCCCCCAGTGCGCCAGCAGCTCGGTGAAGACCCGTCCCTGCGCGGCCAGGGACACGTCCTGGCCGGTGTGCATGTCCGACTCCCCGTAGCCGGGCATGTCCCACACGAACACCTGGTACCGGTCGGTGTCGGCCAGCGCCTGGGCGATGCCGCGCCAGACGTAGGAGGAGAAGGGGGTGCCGTGGCAGAGCACGACCGGTTCCTGCCCGGCCTCCCCGATCGTGCCCCACCGCACGGCCCCCGACGCACTACGGAAAGTCTCAGTCAGCAGCACTTCGCTCATGGCTGTCGGTTACCCCGCGGAACGCCGTCGTCACTGCGGTGAGCAGTGACTCCGGTTCCACGTACGGAGTTTGCGGCGTCGGCTCGGAGTACCAGCGCAGCGGATACGTGTTGCCGTCGAGGGCGGGGATGCCGACGTAGGTGACCCTGCGCGTGTTCGCGGAGTTCAGCCCGAACCGCTGCACGCCCGGCAGCCACACGTGTCCGTGCACCGTCCCCGGCCGCAGCAGGAAGTGCATCCATCGGAACCCGGCCTGTTCGAGAACGACCGGCCCGGCGTCCCCGCCGGTCACCTCGACCAGCCTGTCCGCGACCAGCTCCCCGCGCCGGCCCTCGATCAGTACGGCGTCGAAGTGCACGCCGATCACGCGCAGCCGGTGTCCCGACACCGGTACTGCGTCGAAGTCGCCCTGTCCGACGCGCGCTTGACGGTCCACGTTCGCGACTCGAAGAACCCCACCGGCCCCACCCTCACCCACCCCGCCCCCGCCTGGGCCACCTGCGTCGCCCAGGTCGGTGGAGGTCGGGACTGACCCCCTCGCCAAGTGACCGAACCGTCACCCTCCGTGCTTTGGGTGATCCCTGGCCGCCCCCTGTACGTCTCCTGCACGGCCCCTAACCGGCGTCACGCGAATCTGGAGTCACTTCCACCGCACACGAAGCGGAGGCAGTAACACCCCAACTTCGCACAGGAGATCGCGATGACCCGCAAGAACCGCATACGCGCCGCCATCGTCACCGCCACCGCACTCGTCACCGCCGGCACGGTCACCGCCGGGGTCAGCATGGCCGGCGCCGAGGCCGCGCCGAAGAAGCCCTCCAAGAAGGAGATCGCGGCTCTCTTCGACGGCTGGAACAAGACGCTGAGGACCGGCGACTCCAAGAAGGTGGCGGACCGCTACGCGAAGGACGCGGTGCTCCTGCCGACGGTCTCCAACAAGATCCGCACCGACCGCGCCGGCATCGTCGACTACTTCAACCACTTCCTGGAGAACAAGCCGGTCGGCAAGAAGACCAAGACGATCATCAACGTCCTGGACGCCAACTCGGCCATCGACACCGGCTCGTACTACTTCATCCTCACCGACCCCAAGACCGGCGAGAAGCGGCGCGTCGACGCCCGCTACACGTACGAGTACGAGAAGCGCAACGGCGTGTGGAAGATCGTGAACCACCACTCGTCGATGATGCCCGAGGGCTGAGCGGCGGCAGAACCCCCAGTCGTGGCTGGGCCACACCCCCCGGCCCAGCCACCCCACCCCGTCCCGAGGCCGGCTGAGCCACCTCTCCCGGCTCAGCCACCCCCGTGCCGCGCCGCACGCAACGTGAGCGCGACGCACAACCCGCCCCCGGGTGAGTCCTTGAGGGTCACGGTCCCGTTGTCGTCGGTGACGAGTTGCTTGACGACGGCGAGGCCGAGGCCCGAACCGCCCCTCCCGGTGAGGCCCTGACCGCGCCAGAAGCGGTCGAAGGCGCGGGACTTCTCGGCGTCCGACATACCGGGCCCCTCGTCCAGCACCGACAGCACCACCTCGTCGCCCCGGCTCTCCACCAGGACCGTGATGGTCGCACCGTCCGGCGAGACCTCCAGGGCGTTCGAAAGCACGTTGTCCAGGACCTGGTCCAGATGACCGGGACTGGCCAGCACAAGCGGCCGGCCGTCGGCACTTCCCCTGAGCGTGATGGTGACTCCGCGCTCGTCGGCGGCCGGTCTCCACACGTCGAGACGTTCCCGGATGACCTCCCGCAGGGACAGCGGTTCCGCCGCCGTCACCTTCGCCTCGGCTCGCGCCAGCACCAGCAGGCCGTTGACGAGGCGGCTCATCCGGACCACCTCGGCGGTGGCCTGCTCCACGTCCTCCCGTACGAACTCGTCGTCCGTGCCGTCCGCGATGTTGTCCAGGGACAGCCGCAACGCCGTGAGGGGGGTGCGGAGTTGGTGCGAGGCGTCGGCGACGAAGATGCGCTGCGACGCGATCAGCGTGTCCAGACGCTCGCCCGCCTGGTTCAGCGTCCGCGCCAGGGTCTGCGTCTCCTGGGGGCCGGTGACAGGGGAGCGGGCCGTCAGATCGCCGTCGCTCATCTTGCTCGCCATCTCGTTGAGCTGGCGGAGGGGGGCGGTCAGGCGCCGGGCGGCGAAGACGCCGATACCTGCGGCTGCCAGGAGGACGAGTACGGCCAGGCCCGCCCTGAAACCCCAGATCTGCCAGAGCCGGGCCGTGAGGTCATCCGTGGAGAACTTGACGCGGACGGCGCCGACGACCTCCCGCGTGTCGGTCTCCCCGTCCGGCGAACGCTCGAAGGCGGGGACGGTGAGCACCAGGTTCTTGCCCCAGATGAAGTCGGAGCCCCAGTCGATGGTGTTCTCGCCGTGCTCCAGAGCCTTGGCCAGCGCCGCGTCCGCCTTCGGCTCCTTCAGCCGTTCCGGCGCACACCTGTCGGTCGCGGTGACCTCGACCTTCTCCTTGGCCGGGTACGCCCCTGCCAGCTGCGCCAGGGCCTCGCAGGAGGCGGTGTCGCCCACGCCCAGCAGCCGGGCCATCGTCTCGGCCTCGCGCTGTACGGCTTCGCTGGTGTCGTCCCGCAGCTGATCCGTGAGCGTGAACGCCACGGGCACGGTGAACAGGGCGATCGCCACAGCCACGAGGAGCACGTAGCTGCGGATGAGCTGACGGATCATGACGTGCCGTCGCCCTCACGGGTACCGCCGGTCGGCTCGGTCTCTTCGTTCACCATCAGCCGGAACCCCACCCCCCGTACCGCCTCGATCGTGATCGCCCCGGCCAGCTTGCGCCGCAGCGCCGCCACGTGGACGTCGAGCGTCTTCGTCGGCCCGAACCAGTTCGCGTCCCAGACCGCCTCCATGATCTGTTCGCGCGACATCAGGGCGCCCGGCTCCTCGGTGAGGAAGGCCAGGAGGTCGTACTCCTTGGGGGCGAGCCCCACCTCCGTACCGTCGAGGTGGACGCGCGCGGCCTTGCGGTCGACGGTGAGGCGCGGGCCGTAGCGGTCGGGGCCGGCGGCGGGCGCGTCGGCGGCGCGCGGTTGCACACGGCGCATCACCGCCCTTATGCGGGCGATCACCTCGCGGACCCCGAACGGCTTGGACACGTAGTCGTCGGCGCCCAGCTCCAGGCCGACCACGCGGTCCGTCTCGTCGCTGCGGGCGCTGATCACGATGATCGGCACCTGGCTGCGGTCCCGCAGGGCCTTGCACACGTCGAGGCCGTCGGTGTCGGGGAGACCGAGATCCAGGAGGACGACGTCGTACGGCCCGCCGTACGACAGCGCGGCCCCGCCCGTGTTGACCCACTCCACCTCGAAGCCGTATCGCAGGAGTCCTCGTCGCAGGGACTCGGCGACCGGCTCGTCGTCTTCCACCAGAAGTACGCGCACAGGCGAACCATAATCGTTGAACTTTAAAGACGGTCCACTGCCGAGCCGGGGGTGCGGCGGTCGCAGGCGTCCAGGAGGGAGAATCCTTCGTATCGCCGGGTCGGGGAGCCTTCGCTCGGTGACGACGTCCGAGCAGCGAGCGACAACGGGGAGTGCCCATGGTGGAGGCGTCGGGGGAGCGGGCCGTCGCGTTCGGCGGGAGCGCGCGCAATGCCGCCACCGGGGATCACGTCACGCAGATCGACACGCAGATCGACCATGCGACCGTACTGCCGGCGGAGGCCTTCCGGCCGATGGGCGAACTGGACAACCGGCTGGTGAAACTGCCGGTCCCCACCAGACTCTTCGTGGGGCGGGAACTCGAACTCGGCCTGCTGGACCAGGCGGTGGGCGCGTCGGAGGTCGTAGCCGTGCACGGTCTGGGCGGCATCGGCAAATCCACGTTGGTGGCGCACTGGGTCCGGGCGGACACGGCCGACGCCAACCCCGTGTGGTGGATCGCCGCCGACAGTCCCACCGCGATCGACGCGGGCCTGACCGGGCTCGGTATGGCCATGCAGCCGGAACTCGTCGACGTACTGCCCCCACAGACCTTGCGGGAGCGGGCGGTGCAGTGGCTCGCCACACATGAGGGGTGGCTGATCGTTCTCGACAACGTGAGTGATCCGGCCCATGTGGCACCGTTGCTGGAGCGCGCGCCGGGCGGGAGGTTCGTGATCACCAGTCGACGGGCGACAGGGTGGCACGGGGCGGCCACCTGCGTGGACCTGGACGTCCTTGACACGGCACACGCGGCCGAACTGTTCGGGCGTATCTGTCCGGCGGGCAGGGCTGGGGCGCCCGAACTGGTGGGAGAGCTGGGCAACCTGCCGCTCGCGGTGGAGCAGGCGGCGGCGTTCTGCCGGGAGACGGGCACGTCGGCGGAGCGGTATCTGGAGATGCTCGCCGAGTACCCGGCGGACATGTTCGCGGCGTCGGCCGAGGGCGGGGACCCGGAACGGACGGTGGCCCGGGTGTGGCGTGTGACGCTGGACCGGCTGGACGAGGGTGACCTCACGGCGGGCGTTCTGCTGTCCGTGCTGGCCTGGTACGCGCCGGACGCGATTCCTCGGACTGTGCTGGAGGCCGGGGCCAGACCCCTGGAGGTCGCTCAGGGGCTCGGGCGCCTCGCGGCCCACAGCATGATCGCGATGCAGGGCGACACGATCTCCGTCCACCGCCTGGTGCAGGCCGTCGTCCGGACGCTCGGTGGGGAGCAACCGGCGGAGGCCGAGTTCATCGCTCTCGCCCGGAACCACGCGATACGACTGCTCCTCAAGGCCCTGCCGGAAGACTACGAAGACGTCGGTTCCTGGCCGACGTGGCGCTCCCTGCTGCCGCATGTCCAAGCGCTGGCCGACCAGGTGGCACCGGACGAGGACATCGAAGAGCTTGGCCGGCTGGCGAACGAGACGGGAATGTTCCTCTGCGGCCAGAAGGCTGTGCGGGAGGCGGTACCGCTGCTGGAGCGCGCTCACAACATCTGCGTACGGTTCCTGGGGTCCGAGAACCCCAACACGCTGACGGTGGCGAGCAACCTCGCCCAGGCATACGCGGAGGCCGGTGATCCAGGCCCCGCGATCGCTCTGCTGCAGCGGGTCTGCGAGGACGGCCGACGGGTTCTGGGCGTGGGCAGCCCCGAGTTCGCGGTGCTCCTCGGCAACCTGGGCTCGGTGCACTATGCGGCCGACGATCTGGACACGGCGATCGAGCTGCATGCCCGATCGGTAGAGATGCTGCGGAACACCGTGGGGAGAGATGACCCCCGCACCTTCCGGGCCCGGGGCAACCTGTTGAACGACCTGATCTCGGCGGGCCAGGGCGAGCGGGCGGTGACCGTGATGGAGGAGTACGTGGAGGACGCGGTACGCCGCCACGGCGAGGACCATCCGGCCACGCTGAACGCCCGCAACAACCTGGCCGGGGCTTACCAGGAATCCGGCCACCTCGATCAGGCCATCGCACTTCTGCGGCGCAACGTCGCCGATCGCGAGCGCCTTCTGGGCCGGAGCCACCCGCAGACCTTGCTGTCACTGAACAACCTCGGCGGCGCGTACCACCGGGCGGGACGAACGAGTGAAGCCATCTCCGCATACCAGGAGGCCTGGGAGGGGTACGTGCGCTCACTCGGCGAGGACCATCCCAGTACGCGCAAGGTGCGCGACAACCTGGTGGACACCACCCACGAGGCGGCCCACCTCGAAGCTCCACCCCTCCAGTGACCTCCGCGCTCGAGTGACCTCCCCCACTTTTGGACTGCCCCGCACTCCCACCGGGCAGGCACCACCCCGGAGCGGCCGAACCCCATGATCTCCGTCGAAGAAGCCGGGTGAAATTCGGTGGACGCCCGGAGAAAACCCAGGTGATCACAGGGTGAGCGGGACATCTCACCATGCGGTACCAGGGAAGGGATATTCGGCCGCTCGTTAGACTGAGCCGACCGCCGCAGCACGTTCGACGACGCGGGAACGACGTAGGAACCGCGTACGAGTGCGTGTGCATGTGCGGAAATTAGGGACTGAAACGGAGCGAGGAGCGCACGTGGGCCTTGTCGTGCAGAAGTACGGAGGCTCCTCCGTAGCCGATGCCGAGGGCATCAAGCGCGTCGCCAAGCGGATCGTGGAAGCGAAGAAGAACGGCCACCAGGTGGTCGTCGTCGTTTCCGCGATGGGCGACACGACGGATGAGCTGATCGATCTCGCCGAGCAGGTGTCACCCATGCCTGCCGGGCGTGAGTTCGACATGCTGCTGACCGCCGGAGAGCGTATCTCCATGGCGCTGCTGGCCATGGCGATCAAAAACCTGGGTCACGAGGCCCAGTCGTTCACCGGCAGCCAGGCAGGCGTCATCACCGACTCGGTCCACAACAAAGCCCGGATCATCGACGTCACGCCGGGGCGCATCCGTACCGCGCTGGACGAGGGCAACATCGCCATCGTCGCCGGGTTCCAGGGCGTCAGCGCGGACAAGAAGGACATCACCACCCTCGGCCGCGGCGGGTCGGACACGACCGCCGTCGCGCTGGCCGCCGCGCTGGAGGCCGAGGTCTGTGAGATCTACACCGACGTCGACGGCGTCTTCACCGCCGACCCGCGGGTCGTGAAGAAGGCGAAGAAGATCGACTGGATCTCCTCCGAGGACATGCTCGAACTGGCGGCGTCCGGTTCGAAGGTGCTGCTCCACCGCTGTGTCGAGTACGCCCGCCGCTACAACATCCCGATCCACGTCCGCTCGTCCTTCTCCGGACTGCCGGGCACCTGGGTCAGCAACGAGAAGCCAGAGTCGCAAGGGGACCACAAGGTGGAGCACGCCATCATCTCCGGAGTCGCCCACGACGTCTCCGAGGCCAAGGTCACGGTCGTCGGCGTCCCGGACAAGCCGGGCGAGGCCGCCGCGATCTTCCGCGCCATCGCGGACGCCGAGGTCAACATCGACATGGTCGTGCAGAACGTGTCCGCCGTGACGACCGGTCTGACGGACATCTCCTTCACCCTTCCCAAGACCGAGGGCCGCAAGGCCATCGACGCCCTGGAGAAGAACAAGGCGGGCATCGGCTTCGACTCGCTGCGCTACGACGACCAGATCGGCAAGATCTCCCTGGTCGGCGCGGGCATGAAGACCAACCCGGGCGTCACCGCCTCCTTCTTCGAGGCCCTCAGCGACGCCGGCGTGAACATCGAGCTGATCTCGACCTCCGAGATCCGCATCTCGGTCGTCACCCGCGCCGACGACGTCCCCGAGGCCGTGCGCGCCGTGCACACCGCCTTCGGGCTGGACTCCGACAGCGACGAGGCCGTCGTCTACGGGGGTACCGGGCGCTGATGGCCCTCATCCACGGAGGCGGCGGTCGTTGATGGCTGTCGATGCCGGGCGCGCCGGCAGGCCGACGCTGGCGGTCGTGGGCGCGACCGGTGCCGTCGGCACCGTCATGCTCCAGATCCTGTCCCATCGGGCCGACATCTGGGGCGAGATCCGTCTGATCGCCTCCCCGCGCTCGGCCGGCCGCAAGCTGGCCGTGCGCGGGGAGCAGGTCGAGGTGGTGGGTCTCACCGAGGGCGCTGTGGAAATTTTCGACGGGGTCGACGTCGCGCTGTTCGACGTACCCGACGAGGTCGCGGCGCACTGGGCGCCGATCGCCGCCGCCAAGGGCGCGGTCGTGGTGGACAACTCGGGCGCCTTCCGGATGGACCCGGAGGTGCCCCTCGTCGTCCCCGAGGTCAACGCGCACGCCGCCCGCGTCCGGCCGCGCGGGATCATCGCCAACCCCAACTGCACGACCCTCTCCATGATCGTGGCGCTCGGCGCGCTGCACGCCGAGTTCGGGCTGCGCGAGCTGGTGGCCTCCTCGTACCAGGCGGTCAGCGGTGCGGGGCGGGCCGGCGTGGAGACCCTGCGGCAGCAGATCGCCCTGGTCGCCGGTACGGAGCTGGGGACCACCCCCGGTGACGTACGGCGGGCCGTGGCCGACACCGGGCCGTTCCCCGAGCCGGTGGCGCTGAACGTGGTGCCGTGGGCCGGGTCGCTGCGCGCGGACGGCTGGTCCTCGGAGGAGATGAAGGTCCGGGACGAGTCCCGCAAGATCCTCGGCCTGCCGAAGCTGCCGGTCGCCGTGACCTGCGTACGGGTGCCGGTCGTCACCGCGCACTCCCTCACCCTGCACGCCCGCTTCGAGAACGAGGTCACGGTCGCCAAGGCCCGCGAGATCCTCGCCACGGCCCCCGGGGTCGTCCTCTACGACGATCCGGGCGCGGGGGAGTTCCCCACCCCCGCGGACGTGGTCGGCACCGACCCGACCTGGGTCGGGCGCGTACGCCGGGCCCTGGACGACCCGACGGCCCTGGAGCTGTTCGTCTGCGGCGACAACCTGCGCAAGGGCTCCGCCCTGAACGCCGCGCAGATCGCGGAGCTGGTGGCGAAGGGCGCCTAGCCCGGGCCCTCGGCCCTCACCTCCTCCACCCCGGCCCAGGGACCCTTGTCGGTGGCGGCGTGTAAGTTCTTCGAGTCGGCGGTTCGGCGGACGGAGAATTTCCGGCCGTGCCGTCGTCGGTTTCCGGGTTGATTCAGGCCTCCCGGTGATCGAGGATTTTTTCTCCCCGTCCGCCGCAACCGCGCGGCGGACGGGGAGCGTCTTTCACGGGCGCCCTTCGGCGGGGCTGGGCGCCGACACTCTGGCTTAGGGGAAGAGCTGGTACGCATGAGGGCGTTCGACGTGCTGTCCGGTGTTCGGCGGGCCGTACCGGCAGCTGAGCGCAGCGTGCCGTCGGGCGCGCCTGTCGCACCGGCTCGCGCATGGGTCACGCGGACACGTGTGCGATCTGACGCAAAAGAGATGGCTGCCACGTACAACCCCGACGGGGGGTCGCGGGTCCAACTGGCGTGGCAGAGGTACTCGAATTCACCGCGGCACAGACGAGGGGCACCACCCTTCGTCCACCCCGCCGTCCCCGCTTGCCCGGTTCGGCCGGCGGCATGCCGGTGATCGCGCCGATGCCCGCGGCGCGGCCGACCCGCATACCCGGCCAACGCGACGGCGCGGACGACACGTCGACGGTGCCGGCCTCCGGCACGACGGTCGACCATCTCACCGAGACCTACCGCGCCCACTACCGCTCGCTTCTCGGGCTCGCGGCGCTCCTCCTCGACGACACCGCCTCCTGCGAGGACGTGGTCCAGGAGGCCTTCATCCGCGTGCACTCGGCGCGCAAGCGTGTCCGCGAGCCGGAGAAGACGCTCGCCTATCTGCGCCAGACGGTCGTGAACCTCTCGCGCTCCGCCCTGCGCCGCCGCATCCTCGGTCTGAAGCTGCTGTCGAAGCCGATGCCCGACATGGCGAGCGCGGAGGAGGGCGCGTACGACCTGCTGGAGCGCGACTCCCTCATCAAGGCGATGAAGGGCCTGCAGCGCCGCCAGCGCGAGGTCCTCGTGCTGCGCTACTTCGCCGACATGACCGAGGCCCAGGTCGCCGAGACCCTCGGCATATCGCTCGGCTCGGTCAAGGCGTACGGCTCCCGGGGAATCGCGGCACTGCGCGTCGCCATGGAGGCGCCGGCATGAGCACGCACGGCAAGGGCGACGGACCCGACAGTCGCGACGGGCAGGACGGTTGCGACGGACGGGACGAACTCGGCGCCCGCAGGCGCGCCTCGTGGGGGCGCCGGGACGACGACGAACGTGCTGAGGAGCGCGGGGAAGCACCCGCGCGAGAGCGCGGGGAAGCACGCGCTGAGCGCGGGCAGGACGGGCGCGTCGGGGGGCGCGGGCTCGAAGAGCACGAAGAAACGCAATCGCACGCTGGGAACGGAACTGTGAATCACGGCCCCGAAGAACAAGGCCCCCACCCCAAGGGCCGGCATCTCGAAGGCCGCACTCCGGACGATCCGCCGGTGGTGGACTCGGCCGGGGCCGCGCGGTCCGAGGATGCGCGGTCCGAGGATGCGCGGTCCGAGGACCGGCCCGCGGAGGACCAACCTTCGGACGGCTCTCCTTCGGGGGGTACTCCAGGGAGTGCACCAGGGAGTGCACCGGGGAGTGTTTCGGGGAGTACGAAGGACTCGGGCGCGGACCTCTCGGCCGAGGGTTCCGCCCGCGCGGCCGACCCGGGGGCCGACGACTCGCTCCTGAGCGCCCTGCGGTTGGGCGGCGCTGGTTCCGGCGGCTCGGGGCCGGACGGCTCGGGGCCGAAGGCGACCGGCGGATTCGAGCCGGACGACGAGCTGGTGCTGCGCAATCTGCTGCAGCGGGCGGTGTCGGAGATCGAGCCCAGGGACGGCACGCTGGAGCATCTGCGGCGGGCGGTACCGGCGAGGCGGGCGCGCAAGCGGCAGGCCGTCGTCGGCATGGCGGCCGCCGCGCTCTTCATCGGCACGGCGATCCCCGCCCTGATCCACGTCTCCAACTCTCCCGGATCCGACCTCGACACCACCATCACCGGCAACGGCTCGCACACGCAGGGGAGCGACGGCGACACCAAGGGACAGACCGGCGGACAGAACGCCTCGGGCGGCACCTCCGGCGGCTCCAAGGACTCCGGCAAGGGCAGCGGCAAGGGCAAGGACGACAAGGGCAAGGGCGAAGGCAACGGCACCGTGGGCGGCGCCCAGCCGTCGCCCACGAGCGCTGCCTCCGCCCTGTGCACGTCGACCCAGCTCGGCGGTGGCGGCAGCGTGGGCGCACCGGACTCCAGCGGCGCCGTCTACGGCTCGTTCCGCGTGTCCAACGTCTCCGGCACGAGCTGTACGGTCACCGGCTCGGGCAGTGTGGGTGCCACCCCGCAGGGCGCCGCGGACTCCTCGAAGATCACCGTGGCGGCCCATGTCACCGGGGACGCGGCGGTCGCACTGCCCGACCCGTCGCTGTCCCCGACGCAGCTGACGCTGGCGCCGGGGACGGCGTACGAGGTGCGGTTCGCCTGGGTGCCTTCGGAGCCCTGCCCCACCAGCAGTGGCGGTACGACCGACGGCGGCGCCACCGGTGGCACGGATCCGTCACCGGACCCGACGCCCACGGGGGAGGCGACCCCTCCGGGCACCACCACCGACGGCACCAACTCCGTCTCCACGCAGCTCCTCACCGAGGACGGCACCATCGACGGCAGTGTCATCGTCTCGCACACCACCGCGGGCGGTATCGCCACCTTCACGACGGGCGTCGGCAACGCCTGCGCGGGCGTGCTCTACTACACGGGCCTGCTGGCGGGCGCCTGACCTGCCCGTACGGCCACCGGAGGAGCACCGCCGCCGAACCGCGCGGTGCTCGCCGGGTACGGCGGTGCCGTGGTCCCGTGCTCCGGTGGTGCGTGTCGGTACGTCGGTTCCAGCGGCACGCCGGTCCTGCATGGCCGGTCTTGCACGACCGGTCCTGCCTGGCCGGTCCTACCTGGCCGGTCCTACTTGGCCGGTTCCGCCTCCCGCGGGAGGGCTTCGTCGGCGCGGGCCTCGTCCGGGTCGTCCCCGGTCGTCTCGACGAGGCCCAGCTCCGCGTCCCGGATGAACTCGACCTCGCGGCGGAGCAGCCGGAACCACATGAAGACGACGAAGCCGGCGAAGACGAACCACTCGCCGGTGTAACCGAGGTTCTGGAAGGCCTTGAGGTCGAGCCCGGTGTCCTGCGGGGCGGTCGCGGGCACGGCCTTCATGCCCGAGTCGGCCTTGTCGAGCGTGATCCAGGCGTCGTACAGGTCGTCCGGCACGAGGTTCACCAGCGCCGCCGCGCTGATCGCCGACGTCTGCCCGGCCGGGAGCCCGCCCTGCACGGGCACGCCGTTCGATCCCGGGGTCTCGGACGCCTGCAGCGAACCGGTGACGGTGACCTCCCCGGAGGGCGCGGCCGGGACGCGGCCGGCCTTCGCGGCGCCGGGCAGCCAGCCCCGTACGACGGGCAGGGCCTTGCCGTCGCCGGTGCGCAGCAGCGTCAGCACGTAGAAGCCGTTCCGGCCGTCCAGTTCACGGTTCGGCACGAGGAGCTGCTCGCCGTACCGTCCGGTGACGGTGGCCAAGGCGCCCGAGGTCTCCTTGTCCACCGGCAGCAGTTCCGTCAGCGGGCGTGCCGGGGCCCGGTCCGCCGGGTCGATCCGCTCGGTGGCCGCGCGATGGTCCTGCATCCGGTCCTCGAAGCGGCTCAGCTGCCACGACCCCATGAACACGCAGAAGGGGATGGCGAGCAGCACGAAGACGTTGATCCCCCACCATCGGGGCGTCAGCAGAAACCGGTACACGCCTTCCACCGTACGGTGCCCGCGCCGGTCGCCGGGCTGCGGGGTCGGCCCCCGCGGCCCGCGGTGTCACCCGCCTCAGTACCGCTCGACGAGGTGCTCACGCCCGGTCGGCGGCTCGTACGGCTCGGGCCAGAAGTCGGTGACGGCCGCTATCCGGCCGTCGTCGTCCCCGGTGAAGAAGGAGATCGCGTACATCTCCTCCAGCCCGACCGTGACGTGCGTCCAGCTGACGACCTGCCCCGGTTCCGCGACGATCCGATCGATCCTCGCGTGCCAGTCGCCCGGGTACTCCCGGTTGAACTCCACGTACCGCTCCCTGCCGCGTATCCGCTCCCGCGTCTGCGGCAGCTCGTACACGACGTCCTCGGCCAGCGTCTCGGCGAACGCGGCCCAGTCCCGGCCCTCGGCGGCGGCCCAGAAGCGCTCGACGGCCCGGCGCAGACCGGTGTCTGTGGTAGTTGAGGTCATGGGGCGAGTCTGCACCCGGCCACTGACAATCGGCCCGGCCGAACCGCTCCCGCGGCGGTCGCGGGCCGAAGTTATCCACAGGCTGGGGGCCTCGGCGGCACATTGTCGTGTGGGCGGGGCAATATGGGGCCATGACTGAGAGCAACGGGGCCACCCCGCAGCAGCAGAGCGGATCCATGCCCGACTGGGAGAAGCGGTTCCGGGCGCCGAGGGTGTCCCTGCCCGACTGGGCGGAGGACGCGCCGCACCGCTCGCTGTTCGTCTCCAACGCCACGGGCACGTACGAGTTGTACGCGTGGGACCGCGCCACCGGCGAGCAGCGCCAGGTCACGAACCGGGCCAACGGCACGACGGACGGCGTGCTCTCGCCCGACGGCGAGTGGATCTGGTGGTTCGACGACAAGGACGGCGACGAGTTCGGCGTCTGGCGCCGTCAGCCGTTCCACGGCGGCCCGGACGAGGAGGGTGCCCCGGGCCTGGACCCGTCGTACCCGGCGGGCCTGGCCCTCGGCCGCGACGGCCGCACGGCGATCGTCGGCCGCTCCACCGACGAGGAGGGCTCCACGATCCATCTGTCCCGGCAGGGCGAGGCCCCCGTCGAGATCTACCGCCACCGCGAGTCGGCCGGCGTCGGAGACCTCTCGCACGACGGCTCGCTGATCGCGATCGAGCACACCGAGCACGGCGACGCGATGCACTCTGCGCTGCGCGTGGTCCGGCCGGACGGCAGGACGGTCGCCGAGCTGGACGACACCAAGGGCGGCACGATCGAACTGGGCCTGGAGGTGCTGGGCTTCGCCCCCGTGCTCGGTGACACCCGGCTGCTCATCGGCCATCAGCGGGGCGGCCGTTGGGAACCCCTCGTGTGGGACGTGTCCTCGGGCGAGGAGACCGACCTCGGCCTCTCCGGCCGGCTGGAGGGCGACCTGAGCGCCGAGTGGTATCCGGACGGCTCCGCCCTGCTCGTCGCCCACAGCTTCGAGGCCCGCAGCGAGCTGTTCCGCTACGACCTGGCCTCCCGTGCCCTGGAGCGCGTGGACACGCCACGCGGCACCGTCTCCGGGGCCACGGCCCGCCCCGACGGCAGCGTCGAGTACCTGTGGTCCTCCGCCGCCGAGCCGCCGGTCGTCCGCTCCACCACGGGCGGGGTCGTCCTCGACCCGCCGGGTCTGAAGTCACCCGGCTCGGTGCCGGTGGAGGACGTCTGGGTGGACACACCCGGCGGCCGCGTCCACGCCCTGGTCCAGCGCCCGGCCGGGGTCGACGGCCCGTATCCGACCGTCTTCGACATCCACGGCGGCCCGACCTGGCACGACAGCGACGCCTTCGCGGCGGGCCCGGCCGCCTGGCTGGACCACGGATACGCGGTCGTCCGAATCAACTACCGGGGCTCCACCGGCTACGGCCGCGCCTGGACCGACGCCCTCAAGCACCGGGTCGGCCTGATCGAGCTGGAGGACATCGCCGCGGTCCGCGAGTGGGCGGTGACCTCCGGTTTCGCCGACCCGGACCGGCTCGTCCTCACCGGCGGTTCCTGGGGCGGTTACCTCACCCTCCTCGGTCTCGGCACCGAGCCGGACGCCTGGACCCTCGGCATCGCCGCCGTCCCCGTCGCGGACTACGTCACCGCGTACCACGACGAGATGGAGGCGCTCAAGGCCATGGACCGCACCCTCCTGGGCGGTACGCCCGAGGAGGTCCCCGAGCGCTTCGAGGCCTCGTCACCCCTGACGTACGTCGACGCGGTGAAGGCCCCCGTCTACATCTCCGCCGGTGTCAACGACCCCCGCTGCCCCATCCGCCAGATCGACAACTACGTCGACCGGCTGGCCGGGCGGGGCGCCGTCCACGAGGTCTACCGCTACGACGCCGGCCACGGCTCCCTGGTCGTCGACGAACGCATCAAACAGATCCGCCTGGAACTGGACTTCGCCGAACGCCACCTGGGGGCGCGCACCTGACGACCCCGGCACCTCGTGCCCCCGCGCCCCCGAAGGGCGCGGGGGCACGGCCCCTCACGCGGCCGCCAGTACCTCCTCCCTCTCCTCCCGCTGGACCTCCTCCGCTGCCGCCAGCAACGCCACGAGAGCGGCCCGGGCCCGGGCCACCCGTGAGCGCACCGTGCCGATGGGGCATCCCGTCAGGTCGGCCGCGTCCTCGTAGGACAGCCCCAGCATCTGGGTGAGGACGAACGCCTCCCGCCGCTCCTCGGGCAGCGCGCCCAGCAGATCGGTGAGCGCCACGCCGTCGTCGAAGCCGGGCAGTCCGCGCGGCTGGGCGTGCTCGACGGCGAGGCGCCAGTCCGGTACGTCGGACAGCCGGGGCCGGGCCGCCGCGTGCCGGAAGCTGTCGGTCACCGCCCGCCGGGCGATGGACAGCAGCCATGTACGGGCGGAGCAGCGCCCCTCGAACCGGTGCAGGCTGCCGAGCGCCCGCAGGAAGGTGTCCTGGGCGAGGTCGTCCACCGCCTGGGGATCGGCGCAGAGGTGGGCGACGAACCGCTGGACGTCACGGTGCAGCGCGCCCACGAACCGCTCGACGGCCTCCGGGTCCCCGCCGCGTGCGGCCAGCGCCCAGGCGGTTATGGACTCGTCGGTCGCGGACCGGGAGGCCTGCGGGACCGACGCGGGCAGGGGAGTAAGGGTGATCACCTGGTGTCCTTCTCGGGTCATCCGTGATCCGGACCACCGACACGGGCAGGGGCACGGGGGCGCACACGGTGAGACAGCCGTCCACGTCGTCGTCAGGGCAGCCGTTCCGTTCGGGAGGAGCGGGTGACGGTCGCCGAGCGTGTGGGAGAACGTGTCGGGGAGCGTGTGCGCGCGTACGTGGGCACGCGTCCGGCGGTCCGGTGAGGAAGGGGGCGGCCGTACGGCACGCGCGGAGGCGGGCGGTGTACGGCCGAAGCCCGAAGCGGGAGCCGTGTGTCGGCCGCTGCCTCGGGTCACCGGCTGTCGTCAGATGACAGCGGTCCCGGCGGGCGGACCCCGAGAGGTGATCGCGTGGACGAGAAGGAGGCGGCGCGGCGAACGGTCCGCACGCCCGCGCCGTACCCGCGGGCGCGGCCGCTCCGCGGCGAGGGGCAGAGCGAGCGACAGACGCAGGGGTGCGGCCAGCCGGCCGGCCACGGTCCGCAGCAGCCCGAAGGCCGCGCGTTCGCCGTACGCCAGCCACAGCCCGCACAGCAGCGCCGCGAGCAGGTGCGCGGCGAGCATGCCGGACGAGGACGCGTACAGGGACGCGAGCGAGGACATGAGCGACGAGGAGGACGCGGACGAGCCGTCCAGGAGGTACCCGGTGTGGTCCACATGACCCAGATGACCGGCCGCACCCATGGGGACCGTGTGAGTCAGGTGGGCGGAACCCATGTCCATGAGGTCCGCCGACCCCGTGGAGCCCCTCCCGCTCATCGAACTCATCGCGTCCGTACGGCCGTTGACGGCCGTCGTGGTGGGCGACTGTGCCAGTTCGAAGCCCTGGTGGAGGGCTGTCTGTGCGGCGACCACGACGGACGTGATCAAGGGGAGGCCGCGCTCACGCCCGGCCAGGCACCAGCCGACGGCCCCGGTCAGGACGGCCCCGGCGACCATCGCCCACCAGGGGACATGCCTGCCGGACATCAGCACGTGGCCGAGGGCGGCGAGCAGCACACAGACGGCCGCGAACATCGCGGCGCGTGTCGTGCGCGAACCCCACCCTGCGGTCATGGCGCCCCATCCTCGCATCCGGACACCGCCGTCACCCCGTCCCTCTTGAGTACGGATTTCCACCCGTCGTCGCACTCACACCGCCAACTGTGATCCGGATCACTGAGGAACCGGTCGTGTGCATGGGGCAGTCTTCTGGTCGTGGGGACCCCTTCGCAGCACAACAGCCGTACCGGGCCGGGCGGACAGGCAGGTCCGGCCGACCCGGCCGACCCGGCGGTGACCACCGGCCCGGCCGCGACGACGACCGGTCCGGGTGCGCCGCCCGGCCAGGGCAGGTCGTCCGCCCCGGGCAGGCCGTCCGCCCCTGGCACGCCGTCGGACCCGCCCGGTGCGGGCCGGCAACACGCCCCGGGCGGGAGCGCGCGGGGCCGGTCGACCGCCGGCTCCGGCGCGCACATGGTCGTCTGCGGGGACGACGGGCTGGCCCACCGGCTGGCCGCCGAACTGCGGACCGTGTACGGGGAACAGGTGACGCTCGTCGTGCCGCCCACGGCGCGGCTCGCGCGGCGGCCGGTCGTCGGGCGGGCCCGCACCGCCGCCGCCTTCCTCGACCGGATGACGGCGGCGGTCAACCGGGCCACGGGCGCCGCCGATCCGGCGGCCGGCGACCGCACCGGCGAGGCCCGCGCCCGCGACGGCGGCGAACACGTCCTGGAGGCGGGCGAGGCCACCGAGGCGGTGCTCGCCGAGGCCGGGGTGGAGCGGGCCGCCGCGCTGGCACTCGTCTACGACGACGACGAGACCAACATCCGCGCGGCCCTCACCGCCCGGCGCCTCAACCCGCGCCTGCGGCTGGTCCTGCGGCTCTACAACCGCCGCCTGGGGCAGTACATCGAAGAACTGCTGGACCAGGCCTCGGCGTTGGCGGCGGGCGACGGCGAGGCCGGCGGGGTCGACGGGTTCGGCGCCTCCACGACCGTCCTCTCCGACGCCGACACCGCCGCCCCCGCGCTGGCCGCGACCGCCGTCGCCGGGACCAGCAAGGTCGTACAGACGGACGGGCTGATGCTGCGGGCCGTGGAACGCCCGCCCGGCCGCGGCGGCCAGAGCCCGGGCGGCCTCTGCACGCTCGCCCTTCTGTCGGCCACCACCAACGACCCCGCCGGAACCGAGGGTTCCGAGGGCAGCGGGGCGCGCGGCCCCCAACTCCTGCCCGACGAGAGGGCGGTGGCGGAGGCGACGGGGCGCGGAACCGTCGTTCTCGACACCGTGCGCTACGCGGGACCCGCGCTGCCGCCCGGCCGGGCGGGCGGCGGGCCGCTCGGGGCCTTCGGGCCGCTGCTCTCGCGGCGGCTGCGGTTGTCCCTGGCGGGCATGATCGGGTGCGTCTTCGCGCTCGCCGTCGCGCAGATGGTGATCACCGGGGAGCATCCGCTCCAGGCGACGTACGCGACCCTCCTCGACCTCTTCGGGATCGCCGACCCGGCGACCGACCAGAGCGACTCCCGCCAGATCCTGCAACTCCTGTCCGGCCTCATGGGTTTACTCCTGCTGCCCGTGCTCCTTGCCGCCGTCCTGGAGGCCCTCGGCACCTTCCGCAGCGGCACCGCCCTGCGCAAGCCGCCGCGCGGCCTCTCCGGGCACGTCGTCCTCCTCGGCCTCGGCAAGATCGGCACCCGCGTCCTCGCCCGCCTGCGCGAACTGCACATCCCGGTCGTGTGCGTCGAGGAGGACCCGGAGGCGCGCGGGCTCGCGGAGGCCCGACGCCTACGAGTGCCGGTCATCCTCGGCGACGTGACCCAGGAGGGCGTCCTGGAGGCCGCCAAGATCCACCGCGCGCACGCCCTCCTCGCCGTGACCAGCTCCGACACGACGAACCTCGAAGCCGGCCTGTACGCCCGCTCCGTACGCCCCGACCTGCGTGTCGTCCTGCGCCTCTACGACGACGACTTCGCCACCGCCGTCTACCGCACCCTCCGCGCCGCCCACCCGGGCGCCCTCACCCGCAGCCGCAGCGTCTCCCACCTTGCCGCACCCGCCTTCGCCGGCGCGATGATGGGCCGCCAGATCCTGGGCGCGATCCCCGTGGAACGCCGCGTCCTCCTCTTCGCCGCCGTCGAGGTCCGCGGCCACCCCCGCCTGGAGGGCCGCACCGTCGCGGAGGCCTTCCGGGCGGGCGCCTGGCGCGTACTGGCCCTCGACACGGCCGCCCCCGGGGACCCGGACACCGAACGGACGCCGGGCGCGGCCGGATCGGGCCTGGTCTGGGACCTCCCGCCCACGTACGTCCTGCGCGCCGAGGACCGCGTGGTGCTGGCGGCGACGCGGCGGGGGCTGGCGGAGTTGCTGGGAAGGCGGGCGGGAGTGGGGGCGTAGGTTCTTGGGCCGTCGGCCGGGTGCGGGTCCGGTGGGGCTTCTCGCGCGGTTCCCCGCGCCCCTGAAAAGCAGGGTCCGCGCCCCGTGCTCCTCAGGCCCGCGGGGCCGTGGTCCTTCAGGCCCGCGGGGGCCTGGTCCTCCCGGGCGCGGGGAAACTGCGCGACCAGCCCCCACTCACCCGCAGACGACCCCGTGCGCATCCCCCACATCCCACGCCGGAAACGGATCGTCGAAGCCGAGCCCGGACAGAACCTCGCGCTCCGTCACCACGCACCCGTCGAGAGCCGACCGCAGCGCATCCCCCCGCAACCCCGTCCCGATGAACACCAACTCCTGGGCGAACGGAACCTCTTCGTCCTGCGCCGCAGTCGGTTCGAAGCGGGCCACCGACCCCGCCTGGGACCACAACCCGATGACCCCCGGCCGCCCGGCGAGCGTGAAGAACCCCTTGGACCGCAGCACCTGCCCGAACGCACCGCTGTCGAGCCCCTCGGTCACGAAGTCCCACAACCGCCCGGGGTGGAAGGGCCGTTCGGACCGGAAGACCGTCGACGAGATGCCGTACTCCTCGGTCTCCGGCACATGGTCCCCGTTCAGCTCCCGCACCCACCCCGGCGCCTGCTGCGCCCGTTCGAGGTCGAACGCCCCCGTGCCGAGCACCTCCGCGACCCGCACCCGGCCATGGCTGGCCGGCACGATCCGCGCGGCCGGATTGAGCCGGGCCAGCGTCGCCGCGAGCCGCTCGGCGGCCGCCGCGTCCACGAGGTCGAGCTTGTTCAGGACGATCACATCGGCGAACTCCACCTGGTCCATCAGCAGATCGCTCACGGTGCGCTCGTCGTCCTCGTACTGGTCGAGCCCCCGCGCCACCAGCTCGTCCCCACCCGCCAGCTCCGGCAGGAAGTTCACCGCGTCGACGACCGTGACCATGGTGTCGAGCCGCGCGAGATCCCCGAGCGTGGCCCCGTCGTCGCGTGCGAAGGCGAAGGTCGCGGCGACGGGCATCGGCTCGGAGATCCCCGAACTCTCGATGAGGAGATAGTCGAAGCGCCCCTCCCGCGCCAGCCGGTCCACCTCTTCCAGCAGATCGTCGCGCAGGGTGCAGCAGATGCACCCGTTGGTCATCTCGACCAGCCGCTCCTCCGTGCGCGACAGCGCCGCCGCGCCGCCGCGCACGAGGGCGGCGTCGATGTTGACCTCGCTCATGTCGTTGACGATGACCGCCACGCGGAGCCCTTCGCGATTGGCGAGGACATGGTTGAGCAGGGTGGTCTTGCCCGCCCCGAGGAACCCGGAGAGGACGGTGACGGGCAGCCGTTCGTACGCCATGGCCGTGCCCTCAGCCCTCGGGGTGCAGCAGCCCGCGCTCGTACGCCTTCAGCAGCCGCTGCGGTACGAGATGGGTGGCGCCGTCGACGGTGAACGGCACGAGCGACGGCGTGCTCGCCTTCCACTGGGCACGACGGTGACGGGTGTTGCTGCGGGACATCTTCCGCTTGGGTACGGCCATGGGGTCCTCCTCCACGGGCTTCACAGGTGACGGACCGGACGCTACATGAAAATGGATCCCATTACTAAAAGGGTCTTCGTGGTCTGCGCCACGGCCCCCGGTGCACAAGGCCGTGAGCAACCCCGCCGCGAGCGCCGTATGGGAGGAAGCGGGCCGAACCGGCCCCGCCCGGCCCAGCCGTCCCCTACGGAGGTACCGTCCCCCGTGGCCACCACCAAGGAAGAAGCCCGAGCCCCCCAGCGCGGCCGGCATCTCGACCCGCCGCTCGTCCTCACCATGCTGCTGGTCCTGGCGGTCGTGGCGCAGCGCCCTCTGCGTGGGCTGCTGTCCGCGCCCGTGACACAGAGCTGGATGACGGTCTTCGTGGCGGTGGTCGTGCAGGCCCTGCCGTTCCTGGTCGTCGGAGTGCTGCTCTCGGCGGCCATCGCGGTGTTCGTGCCGGCCTCGTTCTTCGCCCGCGCGCTGCCGAAACGGCCCGCGTTGGCGGTACCGGCGGCGGGCATGGCCGGTGTCGTCCTGCCGGGGTGCGAGTGCGCCTCCGTGCCGGTCGCGGGCGCCCTCGTACGCCGGGGCGTGACACCCGCGGCCGCGCTCGCCTTCCTCCTCTCCGCCCCCGCGATCAACCCGATCGTCCTGACCGCGACCGCCGTGGCCTTCCCGGGCAACCCCGAGATGGTGCTGGCCAGGTTCGTGGCGAGCCTGCTGGTGGCCTGCACCATGGGCTGGCTGTGGCAACGGCTGGGCCGCGGCGAGTGGATGCGCCCGCCCGAGCGGCCGTCCTACGAGGGCCAGAGCAAGGGCGCCGCCTTCTGGGGCTCGGTGCGGCACGACGTGATGCACGCCGGCGGGTTCCTGGTCGTCGGCGCGATGGTGGCGGCCACCCTCAAGGCGGTCGTCCCGGCGAGCTGGCTGAACGCCGCCGCCGACAACCCGGTCGTCGCGATCCTCGCCCTGGCGGTACTGGCCGTCCTGCTCTCCATCTGCTCCGAGGCGGACGCGTTCGTGGCGGCCTCCCTGACCCAGTTCTCCCTGACCTCCCGGCTGGCCTTCCTGGTCGTCGGCCCGATGATCGACCTGAAACTCTTCGCCATGCAGACCGCCACCTTCGGCCGCGCCTTCGCGCTCCGCTTCGCCCCCGCCACCTTCGCCCTCGCGATCCTGGTGTCGGCCCTCGTCGGGGCGGTGCTCCTGTGAACCGCCAGGCCCAGACCGTCATCCTCTTCCTCACCGGCGGCGCCCTCCTCCACGCGGGCTTCACCGACCTCTACCTCCGCTACGTCAAGGCCGGCCTGCGCCCCCTCCTCATCGGCGCCGGCGTCGTCCTCATAGCCGCCGCCGTCGCCACGGTCCTGTACGAACGCCGGGCCCGGCGCCAGGGCGGCGAGCAGCACACCCATCACGAACCCCGGGTGTCCTGGCTGCTGGTCCTGCCGCTCCTCGCCCTCGTCCTGGTGGCCCCGCCCGCCGCCGGGTCCTACACCGCGATGCGCACCGGCGCGGCACTCCAGCAGCAGCCCTGGGGCTACCCCGCCCTCCCCGCCGACGGCCCCCTCCGGCTGAGCGTCGCCGACTACGCCGGCCGCGCGGTCTACGACAAGGGCCGCGCCCTCTCCGGCCGCACGCTCAAGATCGCCGGGTTCCTCGCGCTCGACGGCTCCGGTCACCCGTATCTCGTCCGCATGGCCCTCAACTGCTGCGCCGCCGACGCCCAGCCGGTCAAGATCGCCCTCACCGGCCAGCTCCCGGCCGTCCTCCAGCCCGACACCTGGATCGAGGTCACCGGCACCTACACGCCGAAGCGGACCAGGGACCCCCTCAACGGCACCGCCGTCCCGTACCTCACCGTCACGGCCACCAGGCCGGTCAAGGCACCCCAGGACCCGTACGACGAGGCCTGGAACGGCTGACGCCGGCGGCACGCGGGCATGAAAGGGCCCGGTCGCTGGCGACGGGGGATGCACCAGCGACCGGGCTATGGCCAAGGCTAACAAGGCTGCTCGTCGGACGGGAGCAGACTGCTCGACTGGGTTGACGAGTTGTGATCGGTATCACGTGGGCAGCGTACCTGGCCAAACGTTCGTTAGGCGTCGAGAGCGCGCCGCCCATACGTGCGATCAACCACCCCACACGGTGTCGGCGCCGCCGGACACCCCGAGCATGTGACGGTCGGGGCTGAAGGAGAGGAAGTGGCCGGTTCTGGCGTTGGGGCTCATCGACTGGCCGATGGGGGAGGCGTCGGCGGGGCCGGTGACATCCCAGAGGCGGACGGTGCTGTCGTGGACTGAAGGCCACGGACCAGATGGGGCCGGTGTGCCCGGTGAGGGGCGCGCCGAGCGCGCTCGCCCGCCGGGGGGCATCCACCACTTACGGTCCTCTCCGCACCTTCTGCCCGACCGACTGCCGGTGTTCTGGGATCCCCGCGCTGTGCGCGTACGCCCTCTCCGTCCGGCCGAGACGGCACGGGACCGTCTCCGCATCCCAGAACGGCGTCTCAGGCAGTGCCTGTTCACGCAGCTCAGGGTGGGTGGGACGGTTGCGTCGTCGCGGGCTGGGCGACGGTGATTGCGGTGGGTCCCCGGTCTCTTCGAAGCTATGGGTGTCGCACCGGCCGGGGTGATCGAGGACTCCGGCAGCGCCTGGTGACGACTCCCGCCCTGTGCCTGCGTACCGGGCATCCGTGTGCCCTGGTGCCCGACGCGTGGCGTTCGGCATCCTGCGGCGCGGACGGGACGCGGACGGGATACGGACGGGTGGCGAGACACCGCGGACGTGTTCGGCGGGAGAGCCGGCGCGACGGGGAGCGACTCATACGGACCACGATGAGAAGGAAGACACGACATGAGCGGGAACAGCCGTAACAGCCGTAACAGTCGTAACAGCGGGAACACGTACGCACGCCGTCGTCCGGGCCGCCGTACGGCCGTCGCCGCCGGGCTCGTCCTCGCCCTCGGGCTCGGTGTCTCGACGCAGGCGGTGGCGCAGACCGCCGCCCTCGTCCCCGCCTCCGCCACGGCATCGGTGACGGCGTCCGCCCCGGTGCGGTCGATCACTGGCTTCAACGGTGACGTGGTGACCGAGGTCGCCGACTTCTACGGCGCGTACATCGACGCGAAGGACGCCCCCCGGGGCCCGGACAAGGCACTGGCCAAGGCGCTGCGCGCCCACTACCTGACGCCCGCCTTCGCCAAAAAGCTGACGGCCTGGGAGAAGAAGCACAAGGCGGACGGGCTCCTGCGTGCCCAGAACGTCCCGACGCGGTGGACGGTGAGCGAGGGCCGCAAGGACCTGGAGGTCGTCGTCACCCTGACCTTCGGCGGCGCCGGGGAATCGCCGACGACGAAGACCCGGTTCGTCGTGGAGCTGGAGCCGGTCGACGGCATCAAGGGCATCCGCACCACGACCACCGCCCCCGCGACGGCGTCCGCCGCGGTGCGGTCGGTCAGCGGCAGGACCGGTGACTCGGTGACCCAGGTCGCCGACTTCTACGGCGCGTACGTCGACGCGAAGGACGCCCCCCGGGGCCCGGACAAGGCACTGGCCAAGGCGCTGCGCGCGCACTACCTGACGCCCGCCTTCGCCAAGAAGGTGACGGCCTGGGAGAAGAAGCACAAGAGGGACGGTGTGCTCCGCGCCCGGAACGTGCCGGTGGACTGGACGGTGACCGGGGACGGTGAAAGCCGTGAGATCGCCGTCACCCACAGCTTCGGCGGCGGGGAGTCGCCGACGACGACCACCCACCTCGTCGTGAAGGCGGACGCGTTCAACGGCGTCAGCGACATCCGCACCACCAAAGCCCACTGACGACGCATCCGCTCGGCGAGGGTTCGTCGAGGCGTCAGCCGCCGCTCTCCGCCGCCAGGTTGGCGGCGGGGATCGGGACCCAGCGACCGGGTTGGTGGTAGACGCGGTCGTACCGGTAGCCCGGCAGCCCCTTCGTACCGGTGGTGCGGAAGGGCCGGCCGTCGTCGTCGATGCGGACCGTGCCGGTACGGCCCTGTGAGGACCAGGCGAGGTTGAGGTACCAGTCGCAGTCGCAGGACTTGTTCAGCGCGGAGACCACCAGGACTTCGGGTTCCTGCAAGGACACCTGGTAGGGGAAGCCGATCGCGGGGATCGGCTTGCCCGCCCCGTCGTCGCCGGGCATCGAACGGGCCCGGGGCTGCTGCGCGTCGAGGTCCACGTCGAAGAAGCGGGGGATGAGGGCGGCGCCGCAACCGTCGCTCAAGGAGTAGAGGCTGCCCTGGCCGGCGGCGGGGGCGGGGGCGGCGCGGCTGACCACGCGCACGTACAGGGCTTCCAGTACGACGGCGGCGGAGCCGCGTCCCTGCACCGTGATCCGCACGGTCGTGGAGCCCCCGTGCACCGCCCGCTGGGAGGTGGCCCACGCCGCGAGGTCCTCAGGGTGCGGGGGCGGCGGGACCTGTTGCGGAGGCTTGGCGAGGACATAGTCCTCGCCGCACCCGTTGAGTCCGCGTGTGTGCGAGTCGGCCGTCCAGGTCAGAGGGGCCACCGGCGGGGCCGCGCCGGCGCTCGCGCGGCTCGGCTCGCGGTTGCCCTGGTGCGTGGCGGAGGGGGGCCCGTCGGCGGAGGTGGTGAGACCGAGGAGGGCGGAGACGAGCGAGGCCGCCAGAGTCATCGATCGCCAGGCTCGCCGCCGTCCAGGGCGCCCGCCGTGCAGCCGAGACGAGGGTGGTGAGACCGGCCCGGGGCGCTGGCCGGCCGGTGAGATCGGCTCGGCAGCCTCCCCGGCCGACCCGCTGCCGCTCGTAGGAACGGCTGATGCGGCGACATCGCTCACCGGCGGGACCGAGGCCGCCGCGCTGGTGGTGGTGCGGGGCGCTGGTGCCTGCCGGGCAGGGGACGGGCGTGACCGTTGTCTCGGGGCGGAGGCCAGGATCCACAGGCGGTACAGCTCCATGCGTTCCGCGGAGGAGGCGCCGCAGAGCGCGGCGAACCGCTCGATGCCGGCGAAGTCCTGCGGGACCGCCTCTCCGGCGCAGTAGCGGTGCAAAGTGGAGGCGTGCATGCCCAGGGGGCGGGCCAGTGCCGCGTAGCTGCGGTCGGTGCGCTCCTTCAGACGCGTCAGGAGCGACGCGAACTCCGCTACGTCGTCGTGGATCGAAGCCATGTAATCCGTACTCGTATCCGCTCGTCGGCCCATGCAGGCCTGTCCCGATGGGGCACGACACCCACGCGCTTCCCCCTGTCTGCACGTCCATACGCCCGGGACGGTTCCAGCGCTGCGGGGCGTGACCTTCACCACGACCAGCCGCAGAAATCCGAGCCGCCCCCGCTACGATCATTCTGCCTGCGTCGGCCGGCGCGCTTCAGACCCGCAGCACAGGCCCGCAGTGGAGGGTGCCGGCCCGTTCGAACCGGGTGACGTGGGCTGACATCTGCTGGGCGGTCCGCTGCGAGATTTGGCATGTGCCGCACCCGAATTTGGCATGTGCCGCACCCGAGAACGGTCAGCCACGACGGCGGGCGTGCCGATCGGCAAGACGCGCGTGTGCCTTGCCGTACCCCGGCGACCTCAGCCACGCTGTCGGCCTGTGCTTGAGTGCTCTCCATCCAAGGACCATGGTGACCTGCGACGTTGTCGTGTCTCCATCCAGAGTGTCTGGCGGCGAGAGCTGGTGGGCTGTCCGGGCTCACGAACTGGCGCATCTCCGTGCGAGCGGTTCGACACCTGCGCGTGAACCCTCCGGGCCGCTTCGGACAACAGGGGGTGGAATGCACTCCACTCCTATTGCACGAAGAAGCGGGGGCCTCGTGGGGGATCCACCCACCGACGATGCGCTGGTCATCCAGGAATCCCTGGAGCGGCCGGAGATATTCGCCAGGCTTTACGACAGACACGCCGCCGAGATCCACCGGTATGTGATGCGCCGGCTGGGAGACAGTCACGCCGACGACATCACGGCGCAGACCTTCCTCATCGCCTTCCGCAACCGCGCCCGCTACGACATGACGCGCGCCAGTGCCCGGCCGTGGCTCTACGGCATCGCCGGCAACCTCATCGGCAGCCACCGCCGCTCCGAAGTGCGGGCGCTGCGGGCGCTGGCCCGGACCGGCGTCGACCCGGTGGCCGAGTCCTGGTCGGAACGGGCCGACGAGCGGGTGACGGCCGAGGCCTCGCAGCAGGCGCTGGCCGGGGCGATCGCGGCCTTGCCGGGGAAGGACCGGCATGTGCTGCTGCTGGTCGCCTGGGCGGACCTCACTTACCAGGAGTGTGCCGACGCCCTCGGGGTGCCGGTCGGCACGGTCCGATCCCGGCTGAACCGGGCGCGGCGCAAGATGCGTACGGCGCTCGGCGCCGACCCCACCCTCGTAAGCGACCACAACGGGGCGGTAACCCATGGATGACATGACCAAGATGCACGAGCTGCGCGCCGATGCGCCGACGCCGGACCGGATGCGGCTGCTTCCCGGCCGCCAGCAGTTGCTGGGAGCAGCACAGCAGGGCTCTGCCCGCAGGATGCGGCTGGACTGGCGCGTGACGGCTGCGGGGGTCGCCGCGACGGTGGTCACCATCGCGGTGCTGGTGACCATGCTCGTCGGTGGCGATGAACCCGAGCGTGGCGTGCAGCCTGCCGGCCCCGACCTGACGTCCGCGACGGCACTCCTGGAGCAGGCGGCCGAAGTGGTGTCGCAGCAGCCGGATCTGCATCCGCGCGACGGCCAGTGGATCTACCTGGAGACCGCACAGTGCCAGAACGGAGCGTCGGACGGGTCGCCCGCCGCCAAGCCCGAGGTGAGAGAGGAGTGGGTCCAGTACGACAGCCCCGTGAGGGAGGACGACAAGGACGGCGACACCGAGCCCTCGCAACGGCGGCTGTATCGCCTGCTCGCCTCGCTGCCGGACGACCCCGCCGAGATCCGGAAGAAGGCGGCGGACATGTTTCCCCTGGGCAAGGACACCGGCTTGACGCGCGAGCAGCGCGAGACCTTCGCGCTGCTCGCGACCCTCAACGAGGCCTATCCCGTGCATCCGCAGGGGATGGCCAGGCTGTACCGGGCCCTGGCCGCGGACCCCGGGATCGAGGTGGTCCCGCACCTGGTGAAGGACCCCCTGGGGCATGACGCCATCGCCATCTACCCGGACCTGGGCAGCAAGGCCGTTCAGCGCCGGGAGTACCTCCTCGACCCCGGCACCTTCCAGTACCGGGGGAACCAGTCGGTCGCGGTGCGCGACTACGAGGAGACGTATGAGGACGGCTCGTCGACCGGACGCTCGTACAAGAAGGGCGAGGCCACATCCTGCGAGATGAAGACGACCCAGTCCCTCGTCGACCGGGACGGCGAGAAGCCCTGAACCGGCCGGGCGGGACGGCCCACGGACCGCCCCGCCCGCCGACCGAGCAGCGATGTCACCGTGGGTTCGAATCCCCCACCCACTGCAGATGAACGACGGCCTCTGTCCAGGAAAATTGGTCAGAGGCCGTCGTGCAGGGCGGCGTCCGTGAGCGCCCGTCGTTCCCCGGAGCTTCCCGCCCGACCGGGCACGCACGGGGCACGAAGTCTTCTGGTCCGTAGCTCCCTGGAGAGCGGCGTCTGGCGCACTAGGAAGTGCCGTTCGGGCCTCCGGTCGGCGTTCCCTGGTGGTGGAACATCTGCCAGTGCATCGGAGTCACCATCTAGCCCACATCTAGCCCTCCCTCCAGCTCCCATCCCGCCTGCCGTCGACCCACACACCGTGGAGCGTGCGTGGTCACCCGCGAACGGCGCCCCCTCCATCTGGTCACGCCTACACCTTCCGCTTCGGCGTGCAGCTATACATCCGCCCCATCCGCTCGGCCGACTTCAAGGGCACGTCAGAGCTGACCAGTTACATCGCCAAGTACGCCACCAAGGGCCCTGAGACCGCGACAGGCACCCTGGACCACCCCATCCGCAACCCGATCACTGCCGGCCACAGCCGTAGTCACGCAGTACGCACTCAGGAATCGACAGTCACGCAGAGAGACACGCAGCAACGCCAGAGGGCCCTTACCGATCCGGTAAGGGCCCTCTGACCTGCTATCCAGCTGTCGGGGTGGCGGGATTTGAACCCACGACCTCTTCGTCCCGAACGAAGCGCGCTGCCAAGCTGCGCTACACCCCGATTGTCACTGCTTGTCGCGGCGACGTCGTTTACTTTAGCCCACCGGGGGCGGGAGACGAAATCCGGTTTTCGGGGCGTCGGTCGGGGCGGTCGGGGCGGCCCCGGCGTGGGTGTACGGGGTCGGGGCGGAGGTGGTCGACGACGATGAGGAGAAGGGCGAGGGCGTAGAAGGCGAGGCCCAGGAGCAGGGCGTTGCCGAGGACGCTCTTGTAGCCGTGGCGGTCGACGTCCAGGAAGGGGTAGAGGTACGGGGCCGGCCAGTCGGGGGTCACCAGGGCGGCTCGGCCGAGCGTGAACGCCAGGAACGCCAGCGGGTAGAGCAGCCAGGCCGCCGCAAGGCTGAGACGGGGCGGCGCCGGGCGGGTCAGGAACAGCCAGTCCACCACCACCGCGAGCGGGATCGCGGTGTGGAAGGCGATGTCCGTCAACGCGAGCCATCCGGTGGGGGCGGCCGGGGCGCCCGTCGACGTCATCGTCATGGAAAAGGCCGTGGCGTCCCGCGTCAGGATCAGATGGTGGACCAGCGCCGTGATCACGGCGTAGAGAACCGTGCCGACCGTCATCCAGGACGGCAGGGGGCGGCGGGCGGACCACGCGCCGCGGGCCGAGGCGGCGAAGACCAGCGCCACCAGTGCCGTGCTCTGGACGGCGAAGTGGCTGAACGCCCGCAGAGGGCTGCCCAGCGTCATCTCCATCACCACGGCCGCTGTCGCTGCCAGCGCGACCAGGGCGCGGTACACCGCCGCCGGCCGGCGGCGTGTCGGTGTCACCACCGCCGTCGCGGGCACGACGGATGTCACCGGTGCGGGGATGCCCGAGATCGCGGGCAGGTCGGGGATGTCCCTGGGTATCGGTGAGGTCATGCGCTCACGCTAGGACGCCCGGGCGAAACGGGCCATTCGTGATGATCCGTACGAGGTGGCGCCCCACCAGCGGTTTCGTCGCCGGGCCGCATCGCCTCTCGCACCGGCCCACCCGCCCCGCCCGGGAAGCCTCGCGGGCAGCCCCGGCAATCCTGCCCGCGGCTCCCCTTACTCCTTCCGCGCCACCAGCGTCAGCAGTGAAGCCTCCGGCGGGCACGCGAACCTCACCGGGGTGTAGCGACTCGTGCCACAGCCGGCCGAGACGTGCAGGTATGCCGTGCGGCCGTCCGCCGTGTGGGTGGAGAGGCCCTTCACGCGGTCCGTGTCGAGGTCGCAGTTGGTGACGAGGGCGCCGTAGAAGGGGATGCAGAGCTGGCCGCCGTGCGTGTGGCCGGCGAGGACGAGGGGGTAGCCGTCGGCGGTGAAAGCGTCGAGGGCGCGGAGATAGGGGGCGTGGACGACGGCCAGGGAGAGATCGGCCGAATCGGACGGGCCGCCTGCCACGCGGGCGTAGCGGTCCCGCTTGATGTGCGGGTCGTCGAGGCCGGTCAGCTCGACCGACATGCCCTCGATCTTCAGCGTGCCGCGGGTGTTGGTGAGGTTGAGCCAGCCCGCCCCGTCGAAGCCGTCCCGCAGGTCCTCCCACGGGTTGTGGACGGCGCCGACCACCGGCTTGTTGCCGTTCAGACCGTGGCGGCCCTGGACCTTCTCCAGCAGGTAGCGGGCGGGGTTGCGCAGCGTCGGGCCGTAGTAGTCGTTCGAGCCGAAGACGTACGCGCCCGGCAGCTCCATCAAGGGACCCAGAGCGTCCAGCACCTCGGGAACGCCCTCGGGGTCGGAGAGGTTGTCGCCGGTGTTGATCACGAAGTCCGGACGCAGCCCGGCCAGGGAACGCAACCAGCGCTGTTTCTTGCGCTGTCCGCTCACCATGTGGATGTCGGAGACCTGGAGTATGCGCAGCGGCCGCATGCCCGGTGGCAGCACCGGCACCGTCACCCGCCGCAGTCGGAAGGAGCGGGCCTCGATGCCCGCCGCATACACCACACCGGCGGCACCGACCGCCGCGATCCCCAGAGGTACTCCGTATCGCGCTTGCATGTGTCCATCGTGTCAGACCCCGCCGAACCCGAGCGCACGCCTGTGGACAACCGCCGACCACCCGCCATCGACAGTCAACTCCCCCTGTGGACAACTCACTCCGGACTGTCCACCGACCCGCACCCGACTACCCGCCCCGACCCGTAGCCGACCGTAGCCGGACTGCAGCCAGCCCGCACCCGACTACCCGCCCCGACCCGCCCCCGACCGCACCCGGCCACGGCCCCACCAAGCCCGACCCCGCCCGCCCTGCACGTCCACCCCGCACACCCACCCCGCACACCCGCCCCCACCGACCGCCCCACCGATCCGCACACACCAGCGAAATCAAGGCGCGCTCCCCACACCACACCTGCGACAATCGGCCCCATGACCACGCTCAAGTCGAAGCTGCAGGAAGACCTCAACGCCGCCATCAGGGAGCGCGACGAGCTCCGCTCCTCGACGCTCCGGCTGACCCTCACCGCGATCACCAAGGAAGAGGTCGCGGGCAAGGAGAAGCGCGAGCTGTCCGACGACGAGGTGCTCAAGGTGATCACCAAGGAGGCGAAGAAGCGCCGTGAGGCCGCGGACGCCTTCGCCCAGGGCGGTCGCCCCGAGTCGGCCGAGCGGGAGAAGGCGGAAGGCGCGTTTCTCGCCGAGTACCTGCCCAAGCAGCTGTCCGACGAGGAGCTGAAGCAGATCGTCGTCCAGGCCGTCGAGGAGGCCCGGGCCGCCGGTGCCGAGGGCCCGCGCGCGATGGGCCAGGTCATGAAGATCGTCAACCCGAAGGTGGCCGGACTCGCCGAGGGCGGCCGGGTCGCCGCCATCGTCAAGCAGCAGCTCACGGGCGCCTGAGCAACCCTCCGGCTCCAGCTCCACCTCCCGCTTCCGCGCCACAGCCCTCCGGACCCGGCTCCCGCTCCTGCGGCAACTCTCCGGACCCGGCTCCCGCGGCAGCCTCCGGACCCGGCTCCCGCTCCCGCGCGCCTCAGCACAACAACAACGGCGGTGGGGCGCCCCTTGAGAAGGGGCGCCCCACCGCCGTATTCATGTCAGCTTGCCGGTGACGTCACGCGCGCCGCCGCCGCGGCTCGTCAGCCGAACCCGCCGCCATTGCCGTTCCCGTTGTTCCCGCCGTTCGTCTGCCCCTGGATCCAGTTCTCCGGGATGCTGAACTCCGGCGTCGGGAACCTGGTGTCTCCGTCGATGCCACCGATGAAGCCGCCACCGTTGTCGCCGTTGTCACCGTTGCCGTTGTCGTCGTTGCCACCGTTGCCGTTGCCGTTCCCACGGCCGTCGTTGTCGTTGTCGTCGTCCCGCTCGCGGGGCCGGTCCTCGGGGAGGTAGACCTTGTTGAAGTCGGGACGGGGCTTGCCCTCCAGCGCACCGGACATCATGTCGCGCCAGATCGGGCCGGGGACCTTCCCGCCGAAGACCTTGCCGTAGCCCACACCGCCGATGGTGATGTTCACCATCTGGCGTTCGTGCGCGGGGTCGCCCACCCAGACGGCGCCGGCCATGTTCGGGGTGTAGCCCACGAACCAGGCCGCGTAACGGCCGTCCGTCGTACCGGTCTTACCGGCGCTGGGACGGCTGGGGCCGAGTCCGGCCTCCGTACCCGTACCGTCCTCGACCACGCCCTTGAGCAGGGCGCTGATGGTGTCGGCGGTGTTCTCGGACATGGCGCGCGAGCACGTCGACTTCGGGACCTCCAGCGACTTCGACTTGTCGCCGACCCGCTGGGTGATGGACTCGATGGCGACCGGCGTGCAGTACATACCGCGCGCGGCGAAGGTCGCGTACGCGTTCGCCATGGTCAGCGGGGACATCTCCTGCGTGCCGAGAGCTATCGACGGCGCCTGGTCGATCTTGCGGCCGTCGGCCCGCTCGACGCCCATCTTCTTGGCCATCTTCGTCACCGGGCAGATGCCGATGTCCGCGATCATCTGCACGAAGTAGGTGTTGACCGACAGCGCGGTCGCCTTCCTCAGGGAGTACGGGCCGACCTCGCTCGCGCTCTCGTTCTCGAGGTCCGCGGCGCTGCTGCCGGTTCCGTTGCGCCAGCTGCCGCCGCCGCAGACGGAGATCGGGCTCGGGTAGGCCATCTTGTACGGCGCGGAGTAGACCTTCCCCGGGGACATGCCGCCTTCGAGGGCCGCCGCGGCGACGATCGGCTTGAACGTCGAACCCGGCTGGTAGCCCGCTCCGCCGCCCATGGACTCGTCCACCGAGAGGTTTATCGACGTCTCGTTCTTCTTGGTGTCGAGACCGTACGGCCGCGACTGCCCCATGGCGAGGATCTTGCCGGTGCCGGGCTCCACGATGGTGGCGGCCGTGGCGACCTCGTCCTTCTGGTAGACGTGCCGCTTGACGGAAGCCTGGACCGACTTCTGGGCCTTCGGGTCCATCGTCGTCCGGATCGTCAGGCCGCCCTGGTTCCAGATCTTGGCCCGGGCCTCCTTGGACTTGCCGAAGATCGGGGTGTTCAGGAACACCTCACGCACGTAGTCGCAGAAGAAACCCGCGCCCTTGACCGCCGTGATGCAGCCGTTCTTCGGCTTCCTGATGTCGAGGCCGAGCGGCTTCTCGGCGGCCTTGTCCGCCTCCGCCTGCGAGATGTCGCCTAGGTCGGCCATGCGCTGCAGCACGGTGTTGCGCCGCTTGGTGGCTTCCTGCGGGTCGTTCACCGGGTCGTACCGGCTGGGCGACTGCACGATTCCGGCGAGGAGCGCGGCCTCCTCCACATCCAGGTCCTTGGCGGACTTGGAGAAGTAGCGCTGGGACGCGGCCTCGACGCCGTACGCCTGCTGGCCGAAGAACGTGATGTTCAGGTAGTTCTCGAGGATCTTCTTCTTGCCGAGTTCCTCTTCGAGCTGGATCGCCTTCTTCAGCTCGTTGATCTTCCGGCCGAGGGTCTGCTGGGTGGCCTGGGCGACCAGTGTCGGGTCGTCGCCCGCCTCCTCCACCGCCACGTTCTTCACCAGCTGCTGCGTCAGCGTGGACGCGCCCTGGGCGACGCCACCCTCCCGCGCGTTCCGGTTGAGCGCGCGCAGGACGCCCTTCAGGTCGATCGCGCCGTGCTGGTAGAACCGGGCGTCCTCGATGGCGATGATCGCCTGCTGCATGTACGGCGAGATCTCCTTGAGATCGACCACCGTACGGTCGCGGCTGTACACCGTGGCGATCGAGTCGCCCTTGCTGTCGAGGATCGTGGTGCGCTGGCTCAGCGGTGGCTGCTTGAGGTTGGCGGGGAGTTCGTCGAACCCCTCGACGGAACCCTTGGCCGCCAACCCCAGGGCGCCGACCGCGGGCAGGGCGATGCCCGCCATGACGGCACCGGCGAGCACGCTGACACCTAGGAACTTGGCGGCCTGCTGTGTGGGGGACAGACCACCACCCGAGCGCTTGTTTGGCATGAGGGCAGCCTAATCCGTAGCGAGGACCGTTCCGAAGGAGCAGGTGGGTCCAGAGGGGTACGGGTGCCGGATCGTGACATCCGGTGTTCGCGCGACGGCCACATGCGCGCCGTGACGGCTCCCGAAATCGAGCGCGACACGAGAAGCGCGACACGAAGCGCGACACGAGAAGCGCGACACGAAGCGCGACACGAGAAGTCCGTCACGAAGCACGGCACGAAGCACGACACGAAAGTCGACGCGAAGGCCGGGAGAACATGAACGGTTGTCTACGTTCCCATTCGCCGGACACGCGCGCAGGCGTTGGCCTAAGCTGCTCTCAACTGTCACAGCCGTAGGCCCTTGTATCAAGTACGTCCAGCGAGCCCGAATCGTTCTGATGTTCTTCCGATTTTTTTCGGGTGCCGTGTCCGAATACGCCTCGTGTGTCATTCGGTGTCCGTTGTGACACATGTCAACCGTCCCGATCTGCCGGGATGGTCACGTATGTCCTCAGGTCACTCCCGCGGGTGATCTGCCGCTTACGCATAGTCCGTTCGGGCCATTCAAGATTGGGCCCGAAGGGGGTGTTGCGCTGTGCCCACCTTCCGTAACGTCCTCAACTGGCGGCGGTGAATATGCCGCTGCCGCCGTGGGGGAGCCTCGATTCGGGAGAGGACGGCGCCGGTATGGGCTGGGTAACCGACTGGAGTGCGCAGGCTGCCTGCCGCACTACCGATCCGGATGAACTGTTCGTTCAAGGAGCAGCGCAGAACAGGGCCAAGGCGGTGTGCACCGGATGCCCGGTGCGTACGGAGTGCCTGGCGGACGCGTTGGACAACCGCGTCGAGTTCGGCGTGTGGGGAGGAATGACGGAGCGTGAGCGCCGCGCACTGCTGCGCAGGCGTCCGACCGTCACGTCGTGGCGCAGGCTGCTGGAGACCGCGCGCACGGAGTACGAGCGTGGCGCGGGCATTCTGCCCCTCGACGATGACGAGATCTACGAGAACTACGCGGCGGTGAGCTGAGGGCGACGGCCCCTTCCGGGCCACGTCGGTCGAGGGCGCCCTTGAGGTGTCGGCGCGTCGGGCAGGTGTGCCGGCTCTCGGGTGCCCCGAGGCGTGGATCAACGGACGGGCTACGGTCCGGGTTTGACCGATCGGAATCCGACGGGTGCGAGGCATCCGGCCGGTCCGTCGATCGGATCCGACCGATCGGTTCCGACCGACCGGTTCTGGCCGCGACGCGATCCCTGGCCGGGTCGCGACGACCGCCGCGGGGTCTCGACGGGATGTGCGGCCCTCGGGCAGTCGTCGTTCCCGCGATGAGCACCGGCCGGGCCCCGCAGTAGTACGGGTCTGCGGTAGTACAGGTCGGAAGTCGTCCATGTCTGCAGACGCGCGAGTCCGGCAGCGCGTGAGCCCGCAGGCGCACGAGTCTGCGGCCCTCGGGCCGGCAGTCGCTGGACGGCTGGGCGGTTGGACGACAGAGCTGGACGACTGGACGACGGAATCGGCCGGCGTCCGACCCTACGGCTGCCGCGGCTGAAGGCCGGTCGTCCCGGCAGCCGTTCAGTCGTCGGAGGTGGGCAGCTCCGGCCTTATGGCCGCGAGCCGGTTCCCGATGTCTCGCAGACCTACCAGGTCATGGACGTCACCGGGGAGCGCGGCCACCTCGGCCACGGCCACCTCGGGATGCAGCGCGGTGAAGCGGTCACGTGTGCGCTGTTCCCGGGAGAGCAGTCGCATCCGCTCGGCGTGCAGCCTGAGCAGGCCTGACGTGAGCTGTTCCACGGTCGGATCCGGGGCGGGGGAGCCGTCCTCGGTGCCGTTCGTGGTGGGAGAGCCCGAACTGGCTGGACTGTCTGAACTGGCTGGACTGTCTGAACTGCCTTGCGTGTCGGGAGAGTTACGGACTGCTTTCCCGTCCATCTGATCCACAATGCGGGGCTCGTCAAGATTTTCCGCGGCGGCGAGCGCGCGCTCGGCGGACAGCTGGGCCGCGCCGCTGCCGTGCACCCGGTTGAGCACCAGCCCGGCCAGCGGCATGTCCTCGGCCGCCAGCCGCTCCACGAAGTACGCCGCCTCGCGCAGCGCGTCCCGCTCCGGCGCGGCCACCACGAGGAAGGCCGTGCCGGGCGCCTGGAGCAGCTTGTACGTGGCGTCCGCGCGCGTACGGAAGCCGCCGAACATGGAGTCCATGGCGGCCACGAACGTCTGCACGTCCCTCAGCAGTTGACCGCCGAGGAGTTTGCCGAGGGCGCCCGTCATCATCGACATGCCGACGTTCAGGAACTTCATGCCGGCCCGCCCGCCGACCTTCGCCGGCGCCAGCAGGACACGGATCAGCTTGCCGTCGAGGAACGAGCCGAGCCGCTTCGGGGCGTCCAGGAAGTCCAGCGCCGAGCGGGACGGAGGCGTGTCGACGATGATCAGGTCCCACTCGTCCCGGGCGCGCAACTGGCCCAGCTTCTCCATCGCCATGTACTCCTGCGTGCCCGCGAAGCCCGCCGAGAGCGACTGGTAGAAGGGGTTGCCCAGAATCGCGGAGGCCCGGTCGGGGTCCGCGTGCGCCTCGACGATCTCGTCGAAGGTGCGCTTCATGTCGAGCATCATGGCGTGCAGTTCGCCGTCCCCGTCGATGCCCTTCACCCGCCGCGGGGTGTTGTCCAGCGAGTCGATCCCCATGGACTGGGCGAGCCGCCGGGCCGGGTCGATGGTCAGCACGACCACCTTGCGACCGCGCTCGGCGGCCCGTACCCCGAGCGCCGCGGCCGTGGTCGTCTTGCCCACCCCGCCGGCGCCGCAGCACACCACGATGCGGGTCCGCGGGTCGTCGAGCAGGGGGTCGACCGCGAGCGGGCGGGCCGAGCCGATCACCCGGTGTCCGTCGTGGGAGTGGGCCGCGTCGTGCGTGGTGGCCGGGTCCGGAGTCATGAGATCCCTTGCTGACGCAGTTCCGTGGCCAGTTCGTACAGGCCCGCCAGGTCCATTCCCTCGGCGAGCAACGGCAGTTCGTGCAGCGGCAGGCCCAGCTCGCCCAGTACGCCACGCTGTTCGTGCTCCAGGGTGTACCGCTCGGCGTACTCCTCGGCCTGCGCGAGCAGCGGCTCGACCAGGCGTTCGGCGGTGCCACCGCGCCGCGCGCCGCCCAGCCCCGCCGTGGACAGTGACTTGGCGACGGCCGTACGCGGCACCGCGCGCGCGAACTCCAGCTCGTCGGCGTCCAGCACCTCGGGCCGCACCATGTTGACGATGATCCGTCCCACCGGCAGCTTCGCGGCCCGCAGCTCGGCGATGCCGTCCGCCGTCTCCTGGACGGGCATCTCCTCCAGCAGCGTCACCAGATGGACGGCCGTGTCGGGGGATTTCAGGACCCGCATGACGGCCTGGGCCTGATTGTGTATCGGGCCGATCTTGGCCAGGCCCGCCACCTCGTCGTTGACGTTCAGGAAGCGGGTGATGCGTCCGGTGGGCGGCGCGTCCATCACCACGTGGTCGTACGTGAACCGCCCGCTCTTCTCCTTGCGGCGCACCGCCTCGCAGGCCTTGCCGGTCAGCAGCACGTCCCGGAGGCCGGGGGCGATGGTGGTGGCGAAGTCGATGGCGCCGAGCTTCTTCAGAGCCCGGCCCGCCCCGCCCAGCTTGTAGAACATCTGGAGGTAGTCCAGGAGGGCCAGTTCGGGGTCGATGGCCAGCGCGTACACCTCCCCGCCCCCGGGTGCCACCGCGATCTTCCGCTCCTCGTACGGCAGTGCCTCCGCCTCGAAGAGCTGCGCGATGCCCTGTCTGCCCTCGACCTCGACCAGGAGGGTGCGTTTCCCCTCGGTCGCGAGGGCGAGCGCGAGTGCGGCGGCGACCGTGGTCTTTCCGGTCCCGCCCTTGCCGCTGACGACCTGGAGCCTGCTCACGTATTCGAGCCTAACCAGTCGACGCTCGGCATACGCGGGAGGCTGTGGACAACTTGTGTTCTCCCTGCCTGTCGGTCCCGGTCCGTCCAGGCCGTCATGCCCCGGCGAGGCGGCGGCCGAACCCCACGCGGTCCGGGTCGGACCCACCGCACCGCCCCCGCGCGGTCCCAGGGCCGCCGGACCCCGCCCCTCCGGGACGAAACCGCTCCGGACCGAGGACGAAACCGCTCCGGACCGAGACGGAACCCGTGCCGGGCGGGGCCCGGACAGCGGATAAAGTCGGCCGCATGACCAAGTGGGAATACTCAACCGTGCCGCTGCTCGTCCACGCCACGAAGCAGATTCTGGACACCTGGGGCGAGGACGGCTGGGAGCTCGTCCAGGTCGTGCCCGGGCCGAACAACCCCGAGCAGCTCGTGGCCTACCTGAAGCGGCCCAAGCCGTGAGCGCCGTCGAGGCCAGGCTCGCGGAGCTGGGGCTGCGGCTGCCCGAGGTCGTCCCGCCGCTCGCCGCGTACCAGCCCGCGGTCCGGTCCGGCGTGTACGTGTACACCGCCGGGCAGCTCCCCATGGTGGACGGCAAGCTGCCCGTCACCGGCAAGGTCGGCGCCGAGGTCACGGCCGAGGAGGCCAAGGAACTCGCCCGGACCTGCGCGCTGAACGCCCTCGCCGCCGTGAAGTCCGTGGCGGGCGACCTGGACCTGGTCGCGCGCGTGGTCAAGGTCGTCGGCTTCGTGGCCTCGGCCTCCGACTTCACCGGTCAGCCCGCCGTGCTGAACGGCGCGAGCGAACTCCTGGGCGCCGTCTTCGGCGACCGGGGCGTGCACGCGCGCAGCGCGGTCGGCGTGGCGGTCCTCCCGCTGGACGCGCCGGTCGAGGTGGAACTCCAGGTGGAGCTCACCGTCGCCTAGGCACCGCCAGGATCGCGGAGGCTCACTCGAACATCCGCCCGTGACGAGTTAGCCTCCGCCCATGGCAAACGGGCAGTGGTACCCAGCCGAGTGGCCGGACCGCATCCGCGCACTCGCGGCCGGCACGCTGACACCGGTGACCCCCAGGCGGGCCGCCACCGTCATGCTGCTCAAGGACACGGCCGACACCCCGGTCGTGCACATGCTGCGCAGACGGGCCTCCATGGCCTTCGCCGGGGGCGCGTACGCCTATCCGGGCGGCGGTGTGGATCCCCGCGACGACGATCACCAGGTCCGTTGGGCGGGCCCCACGCGCGCGTGGTGGGCGTCCAGGCTCGGTGTCGACGAGAACGACGCCCAGGCCATCGTCTGCGCGGCCGTACGGGAGACGTACGAGGAGGCGGGCGTGCTGCTCGCCGGGCCCGGCCCCGACACCGTCGTCGGCGACACCACGGGCGACGACTGGGAGGCGGACCGTGCGGCGGTGGCCTCCCGGGCGCTGTCCTTCGCGGAGTTCCTGGAGCGCAGGGGGCTGGTCCTGCGGTCCGACCTGCTGGGCGCCTGGGCGCGCTGGATCACTCCCGAGTTCGAGTCCCGCCGCTACGACACCTGGTTCTTCGTGGCCGCCCTCCCGCAGGGCCAGCGCACCCGCAACGCCTCCACGGAGGCCGACCGCACGGTGTGGATCCGGCCCGGGGACGCGGCGGACGGCTACGACAAGGGCGAACTGCTGATGATGCCGCCCACCATCGCGACCCTGCGCCGGCTGGCGGAGTACGACTCGGCCGCCGCCGCGCTCGACGCCGCGCCCGCTCGCGATCTGACCCCCGTCCTCGCCGAGGCCCGCCTGGAGAACGACGACGTGGTCCTGTCCTGGCCCGGCCACGCCGAGTTCACCAAGCGCGTCCCCGCCGGCGAGGACTCGACATGACGGACGCGACAGCGCTCCGGGGCCGGCCGGGCGACGAGGCCCTGTCCCCGCTCTCGCCCCGCACCCCACGGGGCAGACGTCGCCGCACCGCGCGGGTCACCGCCCGACGCCGTGACACCCCGCCCGTTCCGCTGGAAGGCACCTCCGCATGACCGACGCAGCAGCCCTCCCCGGCCAGCCCAGGGGCGGCGTCCTGTCGGGGCCCGCCACCGCGCGCGCGGTCAACGTGCTCGCGCCGAACGCGTCCGTGATGACTCTGGACGGCACCAACACCTGGATCGTGTCGGAGCCGGACTCCGACCTGGCGGTCGTGATCGACCCGGGTCCCCTGGACGACGTCCACCTGCGCGGTGTCGTCGACACGGCGGAGAGCGCCGGCAAACGGGTCGCGCTGACCCTGCTCACACACGGCCACCCGGACCACGCCGAGGGCGCCGCCCGCTTCGCCGAGCTGACCAGGACGAACGTCCGGGCCCTCGACCCCGCGCTGCGGCTCGGCGACGAAGGGCTGGGCGCGGGTGACGTCATCTCGGTAGGCGGCCTGGAGCTCCGTGTCGTGCCCACCCCCGGGCACACCGCCGACTCGCTCTGCTTCCACCTCCCGGCCGACCGCGCCGTTCTGACGGGCGACACGGTCCTGGGGCGCGGTACGACGGTCGTGGCCCACCCCGACGGCCGCCTCGGTGACTATGTCGACTCCCTGCGCCGCCTCAGGTCCCTCACGGTCGACGACGGAGTGCACACCGTCCTGCCCGGCCACGGCCCCGTCCTGGACGACGCCCAGGGTGCCGTCGAGTTCTATCTCGCCCACCGCGCGCACCGGCTCGCGCAGGTCGAGACGGCCGTCGAGAACGGCTACCGCACCCCCGGCGAGGTCGTCACCCACGTCTACGCGGACGTCGACCGCTCCCTGTGGCCGGCCGCGGAACTCTCGGTGCGGGCACAACTGGAGTACCTGACCGAGCACGGCCTGATCTGACCCTCCCCGCGCGCCTGAGCGCCCGTCTCCGGCCCGGCACCCGGCGAGGAGCACTCCTGGGGCCTCGGGGACCTCCCGGGCCCCAGGAGCCCCTCCCAGGGCCTCCTAGACCCTCCGGTGCCAGGGACCACCCGCTACGGATCACCAGGACGCGGCGCCTTGAGACCGTGCACGCGCGCGTACTCCTGAGCCAGCCAGGGCCCGAGGTCGTCCAGGTACGACCGCAGAACGCCGACATCGGCCCCCGGCTCGTATCCGGCCACCGCCGCCGCGCGCATCTGGGCGGCGCGCTCGGGGTAGTACTCGCCGAACGCCTGCGCCATCTCGCGCAGATCGCTGGTCCAGCCGTTCCATCGCGGCATGACGAGGGTGAACCCGGTACGGACGAGCCGCCGGGACCAACCACGGACGAGCGTCCGCCGGGCGGCGTCGTCGTCGGCTGCCGCGAGCCGCGCGCGCCAGCGCGGCAGGTGCAGCGCGAGGTCGCCGTTCGTCTCGCGGGCGAGGAGGGAGTCCGGCCGGTAGCGGGGCAGTTCGCTTGCGAGGTCCTCGCCCAGCAGGGGAGTGCACAGACAGGCCAGGAACCAGCCCAGGTCGTACCTCTCCAGGTCGCTGAGCACCTGCGCCCGGCCGACCAGCAGCGTCCCGGCCCCGTCGATCTGCGGAAACCGCGCGTCCAGAGCCTCGTCCAACGACCGGGCCGCCGCCCGGTCGGCCTCTGTCGGCTCCCCGCACAACACCAGCAACAGATCGAGGTCACTGCGCCCCCGACGAGCCGTGCCCCGGGGGATCGACCCGTAGAGGTACGCACTGTCCAGCCGCCCCTCGAACAGCTCCGGAACCCGCTCCCGGGCTGCCACGACCACCGGCCGAAAGTCCTCGCCGACCCGCTCCAAAGCCCCTTCCCGCTCGATGTACCCCTGACTGTCCAGCCCTCTCGCACGCCCCGTTCCGGCCATACGGCCACTGTGCGCCGAGGCGGCGCGCGCGGGCAGCTTGTTTTCCAGGAGGCGGGAGGCGGGAGGCAGCAGGCGGGGAGCGGGGAGCGGGGGGCGAAACGAAAAGGGCCCGTCTCGCGAACGAGACGAACCCCATCGACGCACATACGAACAACGGTGCGACCAGACCGGCAAGCTACAAGCCCTGGCCGGTCATACGAGCCGCACCGGCCGGCACACCGCACCGGCCCGCGACCCGACCCGCGTCAACGTGACCGCTTGGCCAGCCGCTCCACGTCCAGCAGGATCACCGCGCGGGCCTCCAGGCGCAGCCACCCGCGCTGAGCGAAGTCCGCCAGAGCCTTGTTCACGGTCTCCCGGGACGCGCCCACGAGCTGCGCCAGCTCCTCCTGGGTGAGGTCGTGCACCACGTGGATGCCCTCCTCCGACTGCACACCGAACCGCCGGGAGAGGTCCAGCAGCGCGCGAGCGACCCGCCCGGGAACGTCCGAGAACACGAGGTCGGACATCTGGTCGTTGGTCTTGCGCAGCCGGCGCGCGACGGCCCGCAGCAGCGCCGCGGCCACCTCGGGCCGCGCGTTCAGCCACGGCTGGAGATCGCCGTGGCCGAGGCCGAGCAGCTTGACCTCGGTCAGTGCCGTGGCGGTCGCCGTACGCGGACCGGGGTCGAACAGCGACAGCTCGCCGATCAGCTCACCGGGACCGAGCACGGCCAGCATGTTCTCGCGGCCGTCGGGCGACGCGCGGTGCAGTTTGACCTTGCCTTCGGTGACCACATAGAGGCGGTCACCCGGGTCGCCCTCGTGGAAGAGAGCGTCACCCCGCGCGAGGGTCACCTCACTCATGGAGGCGCGGAGCTCCGCGGCCTGCTCGTCATCGAGCGCCGCGAAGAGCGGGGCGCGCCGCAGAACGTCGTCCACGAGTTCTCTCCTTGTCGACCTGCTCAGGGGATCTTGCTCCCCGTACTACCAGGGGACCGTGTTCCCCATCTTGCCGGACGGACCAAACAGTGTGATCTGTCACAAGGATGCCGCACACATGTCCCGGGGTAAGCGTCAGGGGTCCAATTGGGGGCCGATCTTCTGGGCCCGGGGCGGATGTCGGTGCCGGGCTTTAGGCTGGCCGGGTGTCCAAAACGCCGGTGAGAGCACAGGCCAAGGGGGCTGGGCGGGTGGTTGCACGTCGCGATTCCGCTGTGGGCGAACAGGGCTCCACGGGAGCGAACAAAACGGCAAAGGCGACGAAGGTGTCTGATCCATCAGTGGCGGATAAGTCCGCTCAGAAGACCACGGCCCCGACGGAAAAGGCCACCCCGGCGAAAGGGTCGGCAACCGACCAAAAGGCGGCGGCCGAAAAGAAAGCGGCTGTGAAGAAGGCCGCCGTGAAGAAGGTCGCGAAGAAGGCTGCCGTGAAGAAGACGGCCTCGACGCAAACCGCGGCCTCGGCCCGAAAGGCACCCTCGGCCCGAAAAGCCCCTTCAGCCCGAAAGGCGGCCTCGCCGAAAGCGGACACCGCCACCCCCGCAGTCCTGCCAGCCGCCCCCACCGGAACCTCCGACCCCGCCAAACCCTCCAAGCCCGAGACACGGACCGCCCTCGTCCGCCGTGCCCGCCGCATCAACCGCGAACTCGCCGAGGTGTACCCGTACGCGCACCCGGAGTTGGACTTCGAGAACTCCTTCCAGCTGATCGTGGCGACGGTCCTGTCCGCGCAGACGACCGACCTGCGGGTCAACCAGACGACCCCCGCGCTCTTCGCGAAGTACCCGACCCCCGAGGACCTGGCCGCGGCCGACCCGCAGGAGGTCGAGGAGATCCTGCGGCCCTGCGGATTCTTCCGGGCCAAGACGAGGTCGGTCATGGGGCTGTCGAAGGCCCTGGTGGAGACCCACGCCGGCGAGGTCCCCGGCCGGCTCGAAGACCTGGTCAAGCTGCCCGGTGTCGGCCGCAAGACCGCCTTCGTCGTGCTGGGCAACGCCTTCGGCCGGCCCGGCATCACCGTGGACACGCACTTCCAGCGGCTCGTACGGCGCTGGCGATGGACCGAGGCGACCGACCCCGACAAGATCGAGGCGGCCATCGGCGCGCTCTTCCCGAAGAGCGAGTGGACGATGCTGTCGCACCACGTGATCTTCCACGGCCGCCGTATCTGCCACGCCCGCAAACCGGCCTGCGGCGCCTGCCCCGTCGCCCCGCTCTGCCCGGCGTTCGGCGAGGGCGAGACGGACCCGGAGAAGGCCAGGAAGCTGCTGAAGTACGAGAAGGGCGGCTTCCCCGGCCAGCGCCTCAAGCCCCCGCAGTCCTATCTCGACGCGGGCGGCATCCCGGCCCCGCCCCTCGGAGCCGCCGGATGACGGACGCCACGACACGGTCCGGGACGCGCCCTCGCCGCCCCGGTGCCCGCCACCCACACGAGGGACATCGGGCACAGGCGGAACGATCAGCGCTCTCCCGGGCGTTGGGACCGGAAGAACGACGGGGGTGGCTATGACACGCGCGAGCCGGACGGACGGCGGCACGGACACCGACAGCGGGCACCGCACGAGGGGCGGGCACGTGGGCCTGGACAGAGCCGGCCTGCCCGCATGGCTGGACCCGGTCGTGCGCGCCGTCGACACGATCGAGCCGCTGCAGCTGAGCCGCTTCCTGCCGCCGGAGAACGGCTCGGGCCGGCAGTCGGCCGTCCTGATCCTTTTCGGCGAGGGTCCGGGCGGCCCCGAGCTGCTGCTCATGGAGCGCGCCGGCTCACTTCGGTCGCACGCCGGCCAGCCCTCGTTCCCGGGCGGCGCCCTCGACCCCGAGGACGGCGACCCGCAGACCGACGGCCCGCTGCGCGCCGCCCTGCGCGAGGCCGAGGAGGAGACCGGCCTCGACCCCGCGGGCGTCCAGATCTTCGGCGTGCTGCCCAAGCTGTACATCCCGGTCAGTGGCTTCGTCGTGACGCCCGTCCTCGGCTGGTGGCGCCGGCCCACCCCGGTCCGGGTCGTCGATCCGAACGAGACGGCCCGCGTCTTCACCGTCCCCGTGGCGGATCTCACGGATCCGGCCAACAGAGCCACCGCCGTCCACCCTCGGGGCTATGCGGGCCCGGCATTTCTGGTCGAATCGGCCCTCGTGTGGGGGTTCACGGCCGGCGTGATCGACCGTCTGCTGCACTACGCGGGCTGGGAGCGCCCCTGGGACCGTGAGAAGCAGGTCCCGCTCGACTGGCGCTCATGACAGGGTGGCTGCCGTGCTGCGTCTTCCGGGGCCTGTTGCGTCTCCCTGTCGCCGCGCGGCGGACCGGTCCCCCCGGTCGGCCTGTAGTGATGGCGAAGTGACGAGGCGAGGCTTGAAGCGGTGAACGTGCTGGACATCCTGTTGCTGGTCGCCGCCGTCTGGTTCGCGATCGTGGGCTATCGACAGGGCTTCGTCGTCGGCATCCTCTCGGTGATCGGCTTCCTGGGCGGCGGCCTCGTCGCGGTCTACGTCATGCCCGTCGTCTGGGACTGGATGACGGACGACTCCGAGGTCAGCACGGCCGCCGCCGTGGTCGCGGTGGTCATCGTGATCGTCTGCGCCTCCGTGGGCCAGGCACTGACCACCCACCTCGGCAACAAACTGCGCCGCTACATCACCTGGTCCCCGGCGCGCGCCCTGGACGCCACCGGCGGCGCGTTGGTCAACGTGGTGGCCATGCTCCTGGTCGCCTGGCTGATCGGTTCCGCACTCGCGGGGACGACGCTGCCGACCGTCGGCAAGGAGGTCCGCAACTCCAAGGTGCTGCAGGGCGTGGCGGGGGCCCTGCCCAACCAGGCGGACACCTGGTTCGCGGACTTCTCGTCGGTCCTCACGCAGAACGGCTTCCCGCAGGTCTTCAGCCCGTTCTCCAACGAGCCGATCACCGAGGTCCAGCCTCCCGACCCGGCACTGGCGAGCAGCCCGGTCGCCCAACGCGCCAAGCGGTCCATCGTCAAGGTCATGGGCACCGCCCAGAGTTGCGGCAAGGTCCTCGAAGGCACCGGCTTCGTCTTCGGCGAGCGCCGGGTGATGACCAACGCGCACGTGGTCGGCGGAGTGGACGAACCCACGGTCCAGATCGGTGGCGAGGGCCGCAAGTACGAGGCCAAGGTCGTCCTCTACGACTGGGAGCGCGACATCGCCGTACTGGACGTGCCGGGGCTGAAGGCGCCCGTGCTGGAGTTCACCACCAAGGACGCCGCTGGCAGCGACGACGCGATCGTCGCGGGCTTCCCGGAGAACGGCGCGTACGACATCCGCCCCGCGCGCGTGCGGGGTCGCATCACGGCCAACGGCGCCGACATCTACAAGCGCGGCACCGTCCACCGTGACGTCTACTCGCTGTACGCCACCGTCCGCCAGGGCAACTCGGGCGGCCCGCTGCTCACGCCCGAAGGCAAGGTCTACGGCGTGGTCTTCGCGAAGTCCCTCGACGACCCGGACACGGGCTACGCCCTCACCGCGGACGAGGTCGAGGAGGACATCGCCAAGGGCCGTACGGCCAACCAGCAGGTGGACAGCGACAGCTGCGCGCTCTGAGGCCGGGCGGAGCCGGTGTGGTGAGGTCCTGTGCGGGTCGCCCCGCGTGGGTCAGGGACGGGAATGGCGCAGCCGGGCCGAGACCCAGCGGGCCCGGCGGCGCAGGATGCGCGGAATTCCCAGCCGGGGATCCGTGCCCTGCAACTGCGGGGCGCCCCTCTGGTGGGAGCTCAGGCCCGCGGCCGAGCGGCGGTTGCGTGCTGCGTCACTGTAGTCGTGCGTCCAGCCCATACCCCGACGTCTGCCCCCGCCCCAAGGTCCATAACCGCCCCCACGCCCCCCAATTGGCCTATGCGCCGGGCAAGTAACTGTTCGTAGAACAGTTGTTCACGGCCGGACGGCGGACGGACCCGGAGGGGCTCGACGCACGGCCCCGGAGGGACTCAACGGACGGGCCCGGAGGGGCTCACCGGTCGGGCTCGGGGTCCTTCAGCCAGTTGATGAGTTCGGCCGAGAACGCCACCGGGTCCTCCTCGTGCGGGAAGTGCCCCAGACCGTCGAACAGCCGCCAACGGTACGGCGCTTCGACGTACTCCCCGGAGCCGGCCGCGCTGCGGGTACGCATCACCGGGTCGAGTGAACCGTGCAGGTGGAGGGTGGGCACCCGGACCGGGCGCTTCATCCGGCGGTTGAACTGGATGCCGTCCGGGCGGGCCAGGGACCGCACCATCCACCGGTAGGGCTCGATCGAGCAATGCGCCGTCGACGGGATGCACATCGCCCGCCGGTACGTCTCCACGGCCTCGTCGTCGGGCAGGCGCGGCCCCGACCAGTCGTGGATCAGCCGGCCGACCAGGGCGCCGTCGTCGGCGGTGAGTTGACGCTCCGGGATCCAGGGCCGCTGGAACCCCCAGATGTAGGAACCCGCGGACGTCTGCTTGACGTCCGAGATCATCGCCGACCGCCACCGCCGCGGGTGCGGCATCGAGGACACCGCGAGCCGTCGGACGAGCTTGGGGCGCATCACGGCCGCCGTCCACGCCAGATAGCCGCCCAGGTCGTGGCCGACCAGGGCGGCGTCGGGCTCGCCGAGCGACCGTACGACTCCGGTGATGTCCAGGGCGAGGTTCGCGGGGTCGTAACCCCGGGGTGTGCGGTCGCTGCCGCCGACCCCGCGCAGGTCCATCGCCACGGCCCGGAAGCCCGCGTCGGCGAGGGCGACCAGCTGGTGCCGCCAGGTCCACCAGAACTGCGGGAAGCCGTGCAGCAGCAGCACCAGCGGCCCGTCGCCCACCTCGGCGATGTGGAATCGCGCACCGTTTGCGGCCACGTCCCGGTGGATCAGCCCCTTGGCGCCGGGCACGTCGAGTCGTACGGGGGACGCGGGCTGATTCGAGAGGGCGGCCGGGGTGGTCGCGGGGTCGGTCATGACGTCGAGCGTGCCACAGCCTCGACGGTGTCGTCGGCCGGGGCGGGCCGACGGGGGTGCGGCTTGGCGTTCTGCAGCACGCCCGCCGTCTCCTTCATCGACGCGGCGACCTTCTGCGGGCCCTGGCCCTTCTTGGCCTTCTTCGAGAAGACGACGCCGATCAGCGTCAGCACGAGGGCGACCAGCACGTTCGCCGCGAACGAGAGCAGGAAGCAGATCGCCAGGTTCCACTCGCTCCAGGTGCGGATGCCGTACGCCAGGGCGAAACTCAGCATGGGCAGGGAGAAGATCAGCACCGTGCCGGCGGCGGTGAACGCCCCGCCGCCGATCACCCCTCGCTTGACGTCCTGCCTGAGCTGGGCCTTGGCCAGCGCGATCTCGTCGTGCACCAGCGCGGACATCTCGGCCGTCGCCGAGGCGAACAGCTGGCCGACACTGCGTTCGGCTCCGACCGGGCTGCCGTCGGGTGCGCTCATCGGGGTCTCCCTCATATGCGTTTGTACGGTCCTGTCTACGGTCTGGTCAGATCATGCCGGACCGTCGTCGCCGTCGCCTGCCCCGCCCGCCACTTCGGCACGCCTGCGATGCTCGGCGGCCTTGCGTTCGTAGATCGCGGCCATGCGCAGGTGGTACTCCGGGTCGTCCTGTTCGTAGATGTCGGGGATGCCGTCCTGGTCGTCGTCGCGCTCCTCCGCGGCCCACAGCGCCTGGTACTTCGCGTTCCTCATCTTCAGCAGCACGCTCGCGAGTACCGCCGCGACGAGCGAGCCGGTGAGGACGGCCGCCTTGACCCCGTCGGTGAGCACCCGGTCGCCCTCGAAGGCCAGTTCACCGATGAGCAGCGACACGGTGAAGCCGATCCCGGCCAGGGAGGAGACCGCGAAGACGTCCGGCCAGACCAGGTCCTCGGAGAGGGAGGCCCGGGTGAACCGGGCGGTCAGCCAGGTCCCGCCGAAGATCCCGACCGCCTTGCCGACGACCAGCCCGAGCACCACCCCGAGCGTCTCCGGCTGCGTGAACACCTTTCCCAGAGCATCCCCGGAGACCGCGACACCCGCACTGAACAGGGCGAACAGCGGCACCGCCACACCGGCGGACAGGGGGCGCACGAGGTGCTCGATGTGTTCGCCGGGAGAGCGCTCCTCGTCCTCACGCCGGGTGCACCGCAGCATCAGCCCCATGGCGACCCCGGCGATGGTGGCGTGTACGCCGCTGTTGTACATCAGTGCCCAGATGACGAGCGCGAGCGGAACGTACACGTACCACCCGCGCACGCCCTTCCTGAGCAGCAGCCAGAAGACGGCGAGAGCGGCGAACGCGCCGCCGAGGGCGGCGAAGTCGAGGTCGTCGGTGAAGAACACCGCGATGATCAGGATCGCGCACAGGTCGTCGACGACGGCGAGGGTGAGCAGGAAGGCGCGCAGCGCGTTCGGCAGGGAGGTGCCGATGACGGCGAGCACGGCCAGCGCGAAGGCGATGTCGGTCGCCGTGGGCACCGCCCACCCGGACAGGGAGCCGCCGCCGGTGAGGTTGGTGAGCGTGTAGACGAGCGCGGGTACGGCCATGCCGCACAGCGCGGCGACCACGGGCAGCACGGCCGTCCTGGGGTCCTTGAGGTCACCGGCCACGAGTTCGCGCTTGAGTTCGATGCCGGCGACGAAGAAGAAGACGGCGAGGAGGCCGTCGGCCGCCCAGTGCGCCACCGACAGGTCGAGGCCGAGCGCCGCGGGGCCGAAGTGGAAGTCGCTGACGCTCGCGTAGCTGTCGTGCAGGGCGGGGACGTTGACCCAGATCAGTGCGGTGACGGAGGCCAGCAGCAACAGACAGCCGCCCACGGTCTCGGTGCGCAGCGCGTCCGCCACGAAGGTCCGCTCGGGCAGAGAGAGCCGGCCGAGGACCTTGCGGGTGGGGGTGGTGCGGGACGCGGCCACGGCGGGGACCTCCGGTCGCTGGGCAGGACGGAACACTTGCCGACCAGACTTCCCGGCGCACCTGTTCTTTAGCTTAGCTAAAGGGCACCCCGCGCGCGCGTCGCGGGGTGCCCTTCGCGGTCGTACGGGGTGGGTCAGTCCTCGCTCGGCGCCGCCGGCAGCTTGGCCTGGATCAGGTCCATCACCGTGGAGTCGGTCAGCGTGGTGACGTCACCGAGCTGCCGGTTCTCCGCCACGTCCCGCAGCAGACGCCGCATGATCTTCCCGGAGCGGGTCTTCGGCAGTTCCTGCACCGGCAGGATCCGCTTCGGCTTGGCGATCGGCCCGAGGGTGGCGCCGACGTGGTTGCGCAGGTCGGCGACGAGGCCCTCGTCCTCGGCGTTTGCCGTGCCGCGCAGGATCACGAACGCCACGATCGCCTGACCGGTCGTCTCGTCGGCCGCGCCGACCACGGCCGCCTCGGCCACGGACGGATGGGAGACGAGCGCGGACTCCACCTCGGTCGTCGAGATGTTGTGGCCCGACACGAGCATCACGTCGTCGACGCGTCCGAGGAGCCAGATGTCCCCGTCGTCGTCCCTTTTCGCCCCGTCACCGGCGAAGTACTTGCCCTCGAACCGCGACCAGTACGTGTCGAGGAACCGCTGGTCGTCGCCCCAGATGGTGCGCAGCATCGACGGCCACGGCTCGGTCAGGACCAGGTAACCGCCACCGCCGTCCGGGACTTCCCGGGCCTCGTCGTCCACCACCGTGGCGGAGATGCCCGGCAGCGGCGTCTGCGCCGAGCCCGGCTTGGTCGCGGTCACGCCGGGCAGCGGCGAGATCATCATCGCGCCGGTCTCGGTCTGCCACCAGGTGTCCACGATCGGCGTGGCGTCGGCCCCGATGTGCTTGCGGTACCAGATCCACGCCTCGGGGTTGATGGGCTCACCGACCGAGCCCAGCACTCGCAGGCTGCTGAGGTCGAACTTCGCGGGGATGTCGTCGCCCCACTTCATGAACGTGCGGATGGCCGTGGGCGCCGTGTAGAGGATCGTCACCCCGTACTTCTGCACGATCTCCCAGAACCGCCCCTGGTGCGGGGTGTCCGGCGTGCCCTCGTACATGACCTGCGTCGCGCCGTTGGCCAGCGGCCCGTACACGATGTACGAGTGGCCGGTCACCCAGCCGACGTCGGCCGTGCACCAGTACACGTCCGTCTCCGGCTTGAGGTCGAAGACGGCGTGATGGGTGTACGACGTCTGGGTGAGATAGCCGCCGGAGGTGTGCAGGATGCCCTTGGGCTTACCCGTCGTGCCGGACGTGTACAGGATGAACAGCGGGTGCTCGGCCGCGAACGGCTGCGGGGTGTGCTCGGCGCTCTGCCGGTCGACGATCTCGTGCCACCACACGTCACGCGAGTCGTTCCAGGCGACGTCCTGGCCGGTGCGGCGGACGACGAGGATGTGCTCGACATTGCCGGCGCGGTCGGCCGCGTCGTCCACGGCGGGCTTGAGCGCGGAGGGCTTGCCGCGCCGGTAGCCGCCGTCGGAGGTGATGACCACACGCGCGTCCGCGTCCTGGATACGGGTCGCGAGCGCGTCGGCGGAGAAGCCGCCGAACACGACGGAGTGCGCGGCGCCGATCCGTGCGCAGGCGAGCATGGCCACGGCCGTCTCCGGGATCATCGGCATGTACACCGCGACCCGGTCTCCGGCCTGGACCCCCAGCTCCAGCAGGGCATTCGCCGCCTTGCTCACCTCGTCCTTGAGCTGGGCGTAGGTGAGGGCCCGGCTGTCGCCGGGCTCGCCCTCGAAGTGGATGGCGACCCGGTCGCCGTTGCCCGCCTCGACATGCCGGTCGACGCAGTTGTACGCGACGTTGAGCTCGCCGTCCGCGAACCACTTGGCGAACGGCGGGTTCGACCAGTCCAGCGTCTCGGTCGGCTCCTTGGCCCAGGCCAGCCGCCGGGCCTGCGCCGCCCAGAAGCCGAGCCGGTCCTCCCTGGCCCGCTCGTACGCCTCGGCCGTGACGTTGGCGTTCTCCGCCAGGTCAGCGGGCGGCGCGAAGCGTCGCTCCTCCTTCAAGAGGTTGGCCAGGCTTTCGTTGCTCACGACATCTCCCTTACGGTGCTTTGCCGGGCGACCGTTGTGTCCCAGGCCACAGCTCATCAGACCCGGACCCCCGATGACAAGGGCCTTCCTCAGATTGGTTTAGACCTGTGGGCGGTTGGCTCCCGCGGTCAGGACGCCACCCGTTCCCACGGACCCCGACGGAGATCGGTTCACGCGCGCGTGTCGTGCAGAACCGTCTCGGCCGGGTCGGTCGTGCCGGCCGTTCCGGCGACCTGGTCGAAGACTCCGCCGTCCGAAGCCTCCTCGGTGAGCAGATACGCCTGCGCCTCGCCCACGTGGAAGTACATCCCGTGCAGTTCGAGCGCGCCCTCGCGCAGCGCGCGGGCGACGGAGTCGTGGGCTCTGAGATGTTCCAGCTGCTGGATGACGTTGGTCAGGCAGAGCTGTTCGACGGCGTCGGCCGGTTCGCGGCCTGCCAGGCGGGCCCAGGGGCGGTTCTTGTCGGTCGCGCGGTCCAGGCTGGGCCGGCCGTGCCGCAGCCAGCGCTTGAGGGGGGTCTGGGCGCCGTGCGGGTCGGTCTTGAGCAGGGCCTGCATCGCGCCGCAGCCGGAGTGCCCGCAGACCGTGATGGACCGCACGTTCAGCACGTCCACCGCGTACTCGATCGCCGCCGCCACCGAGTCGTCGCTCTCCTCGCCGGGCGGCGGCACGAGGTTGCCGACATTGCGTACGACGAAGAGGTCGCCGGGGCCGCTGGCGGTGATCATCGAGGTGATGAGCCGGGAGTCGGCGCAGGTCAGGAAGAGCTGCGAGGGCTGCTGCCCCTCCCGCGCGAGCCGGGCCAGCTCACCGCGGACCAGGGGAGCGGTGTTGCGCTGGAACGCGCTGATGCCGCGCGCCAGTTGATGGCCGTTCGGCCCCTCGGCCGCCTCCTCCTGCGGTGTCCCCCGCGTCGGGGTGGCCGGGGCCTCGCACTGGTGGTTGCGCCACGGTGTCCAGGGCCTGCAGCGGCAACCGGCCGCCGAGGTGCCGGCGGGTTCGGCGATGCGGATGCCGGCGCGGCCGGTGATCTCGACGGAGCCCCCGTGCGCCTGGTGCGCGTGCTGCCAGTCCTGCAGCGACTCGTACGCCGCGTGGTCCATGAACGACCCGTCCAGCTCCACGACGGCGGCGGCCCCTTGCGGGACCTGGTGCAGGGCCCGGCTGAGGCGGGGCACGGCGAGGAACGTCAACTGCCCGCGCACATGGACGTGATGGGCCCCCTCCCGCTCCTCGTGGGTGATGCGCGTGCGGGTGAGGCGGTGCAGGGCGACGCCGACGGCCACGGCGATGCCCAGCGCGACGCCTTCCAGGACACCGAGGACGACGACGCCGAAGGTGGTGACGGCGTAGACCAGCACCTCGCGGTGACGGGTGACCGTGCGGATGTGGTGCAGGGAGACCATCTGGACCCCGACGGCCATCACCAGGGCGGCGAGCGAGGCGAGGGGGATCATTTCCAGGCAGGGGACCAGGAACAGCGCGGCCGCCACCACCCAGACGCCGTGCAGCATCGTGGAGTTCCGGCTGGTGGCGCCGGCCCGGACGTTGGCCGTGCTGCGGACGGCGACGCCGGCGATGGGCAGGCCGCCGAGGATGCCGGAGACGACATTGGCCGCGCCCTGGCCGCGCAGCTCGCGGTCGAGGTCCGAGCGCCCCACGTCCGTCCGTCCCGCCGCCAGTTTGTCCATGGCGACGGCGCCGAGCAGCGACTGCACGCTGCACACCAGGGTGGTGGTCAGGACGGCGGCGACGATGCCGAGCACCGGCCCGTCGGGCACTCCGGCCAGGGCGTGACTCCGCCACGACGGCAGGTCGACCTTGGGCAGGCTCAGGGCGGCGAGCGTGGCCGTCGCCGTGGCGCCCGCGACGGCGACGAGGGCGGCCGGGACGATGCGCAGCCGCCGGCCGACGCGGCCGGGCAGATGGGGCCAGGCGAGCAGCAGGACGAGGGTGAGGACGCTCACGGAGACCGCGGCGGGGTGCAGGTGCGCCAACTGGGCGGGAAGGGCGCCGATGTTGGCGCTGACCGAGCTCTGCGGGGTGCCGCCGAGCACGATGTGGAGCTGGGCGACGGCGATGGTGACGCCGATGCCGGCGAGCATGCCGTGCACGATCGCGGGGCTGACGGCGAGCGCCGAGCGGGCCACGCGCAGCTGGGCCAGGCCCAGTTGGGAGAGACCGGCGAGGACGGTGATGGCGCAGGTGGTGCGCCAGCCGTACTGGTGGATGAGGTCGGCGGTGACGACGGTGAGGCCGGCCGCGGGGCCGCTGACCTGGAGAGGCGAGCCGCCCAGGCGTCCGGCGACGAGACCGCCGACGGCGGCGGCCACCAGGCCTGCCTGGAGCGGGGCGTCGGTGGCCAGGGCGATGCCCAGCGACAGGGGTAGCGCGATCAGGAAGACCGCGATGGAGGCCGACAGGTCGGCCGCCGAGACACGGAACCGGCGGCGCGGTCCCTGCGGGGGGCTGTGCGGTTGGTGATCACGCTCCGTCCGGTTCGAGTCCGGGTCGGTGGCGTGGGTGGGGACGCAGGCGGACATGGTCTCCCGTCTCCTCCGGGTCTGCGCGGCCGCGTGAGTCGCGGCCGTGGGGCACGGCGTATCAGTGGCGGGAATTCTCAACGCTCAGTAAACGAATCGTAATGCAGAGTAAAGGATGTGCAAGAACATTAGCCGCAAATAGGTCATTAGATCACTCGTGAGGATGAATGCGGCATTTCATCGGCTTGTCGTATTAATCATGATCGGAACTCTGTGTGACCTTGGCCGCTCTGCTCCCGAGCGAAGGAAGAAGGTGGGCGGAACATGGCCGTCACCCTGAGGATCGCCGCCGGTGTCACGCTCGCCGCCACCTGTGCCGCGGCGCTCGCCGGATGCGGATTCGGTGAGCCGACAGGCACCACCGGCTCGACCGGTCCCGGAAGAACCGAGAAGGAGGGGCGCCAGGGTGTTCCCCCCACGAAGGAGGGTGTTCCGGCGCCGCCGAAGACGGCGGTCCGTCTCATCGGCGACGGCTCCACCGCGTACACCGGTGTGCAGCCGCATCTCCCCAGGCCCGAGCGGCTGAAGCCCGGTCAGAAGCCGCCGCAGTTCGTCGTGTTCTCCTGGGACGGCGCGGGGGAGGACGGCCAGCGGCTCTTCTCGCACTTCCGCAAGGTGGCGCGCGCCAACGACGCGACCATGACGTACTTCCTGAGCGGCGTGTACATGCTGCCCGAGGAGAAGCGGGATCTGTACCGCCCGCCCCAACACTCGCCGGGCCGGTCGGACATCGGCTTCAACGACGTCCGCGGAATCAAGGACACCGTGGACCAGCTGCGCGGCGCGTGGCTGGAGGGCAATGAGATCGGCACGCACTTCAACGGCCACTTCTGCGGTGCCGGCGGTGGGGTCGGCGAATGGTCGGTCGAGGAGTGGAAGAGCGAGATCGCCCAGGCCAAGTCGTTCGTGAAGGCGTGGAAGACCAACACCGGGGCGCAGAAGGCCGAGCCGTTGCCCTTCGACTACGACAAGGAGCTGATCGGTGCCCGCACGCCCTGTCTGGAGGGCAGGACGAACTTCATGCGGGCCGCCCGGGAACTGGGTTTCCGCTACGACACCAGCGGCGTCAAAAGCCAGGTCTGGCCCGAGAAGAAGGACGGGCTGTGGGACCTGTCGATGCAGCTCGTCCCCGTCCCGGGCCGCGCCTTCGAGACGCTGACCATGGACTACAACTTCTACGTGAACCAGTCCGGGGCCCGCGCCGGGGCGGCGGGCCGACAGAAGCAGTGGGGCGACCAGTTCCGCGACGGTCTGCTCGCGGGCTTCGAGCGCGCCTACGAGGGCAACCGTGCGCCCCTGATCATCGGCAACCACTTCGAATCCTGGAACGGCGGCGTCTACATGCGTGCCGTCGAGGAGACCATCGAGGCGGTCTGCGGCAAGGCCGACGTGCGCTGCGTCTCCTTCCGGCAGCTCGCCGACTGGCTCGACGCCCAGGACCCGGAGGTCCTGGACAGGCTGAGTACCTTGGGGGTCGGTCAGGCGCCGAAGAAGGGCTGGGAGAGATTCCTGTCCGCCGGATCGGCACCGGCCCCGAAGGGCGTCCCCGGGGCTCCGGCGGCCAAGCCGGAGGGGCGCGGGGTGGGAGCCGATCCGAAGCGGTGAGCGGAGCCGGGGCCGCAGTCGCCGCCGTGGCCGGAGTCGCAGCCGGAGTCGGAATCGAGGCCGAGGGCCGGGTCGGTGCTGCCGTGCGGGTCAGACCCGGGCCGCGACTCCCTCGGTGAGTACGAACTCGGGGTCGATCTGCGAGGCCAGGTCGGCCCCGGTCCTCTCGTTGCCCCAACTGGTCGCGTTCTTCAGGTGGAAGTGCGCCATCTGCCGGGTGTAGCGCTCCCAGTCGCGCAGCTCGTACGTGGAGTCGGCGGCTTCGTGCAGAGTGCGCAGGGACTGACGGTTGGCCTCCTCCAGGCGCTCGAAACGGGGCGGGCGCCCCTTCTCCAACGCGCGCACCCAGTCCGAGTGCCCGAAGGTCACCAGCAGGTCGTCCCCGACCTCGGCGCGGAGGAAGTCGAGGTCGTCGTCGGCGCGGACCTTGTTGCCGACGACTTTCAGGGCGACGCCGTAGTCACTGGCGTACTCCTTGTACTGGCGGTAGACGGAGACTCCTCGCCGTGTCGGCTCGGCGACGAGGAACGTCATGTCGAAGCGGGTGAACATGCCGGACGCGAAGGAGTCCGAACCGGCCGTCATGTCGACCACCACGTACTCGTCGCGGCCGTCCACCAGGTGGTTCAGGAACAGCTCCACCGCACCCGTCTTGGAGTGGTAGCAGGCGACCCCCAGGTCGGCGTCGGTGAAGGGGCCGGTGACCATCAAACGGACGGCCCCGCCGTCGAGTTCCACCGGGCGGGCGCAGGCGTCGTAGATGGCGTTGGGCTCACAGATCCGCACCAGACGGGAGCCGTCGCCCGGCGGGCTGGTCTTGATCATCGTCTCGGCGGAGGCGATCCGCGGATTGGAGCCGCGCAGATGGTTCTTGATCAGCGCCAGCCGGTCGCCCATCGCGGGCAGTTCGGCGGCCTCCGACTCGTCGAGACCGAGAGCGGCGCCCAGGTGCTGGTTGATGTCGGCGTCGACGGCGACGACCGGGGCTCCGGAGGCTGCGAGGTGGCGGATGAACAGGGAGGACAGCGTGGTCTTGCCACTCCCGCCCTTCCCGACGAAAGCAATTTTCATGTTCACTAACGGTAGTGGGGTGAGTGCCAGGGGTGTCCGCGCGGCGACGGAAGACCACTCCTTCGAGGGGTGGGCCGCCGGTGCGCGTAGGGTCGTACTCATGAGTACGACAGGTGCGGCCGCCGATCCGCTCGCGGCCCTGGGAGAGCTTCCCGGCGTGGCCGAGTCCGTGGAGTCCGTACGCAAGGCCGTCGACCGCGTCTACGGCCACCGCGTCATGCGGCGCCGGAGCAACGCCGTCACCTCCGAGGCGGCCCTGCGCGGCGCACGCGGCTCGGCGGCGCTGTCCGGCGCCGACTGGGCCCTCGAAGAGGTGCGCCGTCGCACGGACTTCAGCGGCCAGGACGGTGACGACGAGGCCCGCGCCATGGGTGCCGCGTTGCGGCTGACCGCCGAGGCGGGCCAGCTGCTGTCCATCTGGCGGCAGTCGCCCCTGCGTGTGCTGGCGCGGCTGCATCTGGTGGCGGCCGGCCACGACGACGCGCGCGTGGGGCGGCCACGGCAGGACGGGGAGCCGGTCGACGAGCCCCTCGTCGAACTGGCCCTGCCGGGTGCGGCCGAGGTCGCCGGGCGCCTCGACGGCCTCTCCGGGCTGATCATCCAGGGCGGTTCGGCCCCCGCTCTGGTGACCGCCGCCGTCGTCCACGGTGAACTGCTCGCCCTGCGGCCCTTCGGCTCCCACAACGGCCTCGTCGCGCGCGCGGCCGAGCGGATCGTCCTGATCGGCAGCGGCCTGGACCCCAAGTCGGTCTGCCCGGCGGAGGTCGGCCACGCGGAACTCGGCCGCGCCGCCTACCTGGCCGCCCTCGACGGTTACGTCTCCGGTACCCCGCAGGGCATGGCCGCCTGGATCGCCCACTGCGGCAGGGCCGTCGAACTGGGCGCGCGCGAGTCGACGGCGGTGTGCGAGGCGCTGCAGCGCGGAGCGGCATAGACATCCGCGAAGTCGGCGAGCGGAGAACCCCGGAAGGCGAGCGGAGAACCCCCGGAAAAGGGTTGCGGCGGTACGAGAATTCGTACCGCCGCTGGCATGTTCACCTGGTTACCAAGCGTCCTCGATATATGCCCATCAGGCCGGGAACTTCGCCCGTGACCTGGTGCGGCTGGCCCGTAATCGACGGGTCGACGTCGCGTGGGTGCCTGGTGTTCATGCTAGGTCCGTGGGGCCAAAATGAGTTTTAAAGGTGATCCTCTCGGATGTCCTTTGGTCTCGCGGGCCTTGAATCCTTTCTACTCCAGGATCCGAGCAAGCGGAACCCCTTGATGTGCTTCTTTACTTTTAGGTTCAAACAGGGTGAATCGGCCGGGGTGACGCCGTCCGCAGGTCAGGCGGTCGCCACCCGGCGTCGGCTGGCGTACCAGACGAGCCCCGCCGTGGCCGCCGCGGCGCCTATGGCCGCCGCCGCGAGCAGGGCGGGGCGGGGCGGCACGGCCAGGCGCTGCTTGAGGCGCACCGGGCGGTGGAAGTCGAGAATGGGCCACCCGCGCGCGAGGGCCTCCCTGCGCAGCGTCCGGTCCGGGTTCACCGCGTGCGGGTGCCCCACGGCCTCCAGCATCGGCAGGTCGGTCGCCGAGTCGCTGTACGCGTAGCAGTGGGCGAGGTCGTACTCCTCGGATTCGGCCAGGTCCCGGACGGCCTGGGCCTTGGTCGGACCGTAGGCGTAGTACTCCACCTCGCCGGTGAAGCAGCCGTCGTCGCCGACGACCATCCGGGTGGCGACCACCCGGTCCGCGCCGAGAAGTTCGCCGATCGGCTCGACCACCTCGGCGCCGGAGGTGGACACGATGACGACGTCCCGCCCGGCGGTGTGGTGCTCCTCGATGAGGGAGGCGGCCTCGTCGTAGATGATCGGGTCGATCAGGTCGTGCAGGGTCTCGGCGACGATGTCCTTCACCTGCTGGACGTTCCAGCCGCGGCACAGCGCGGACAGGTACTTCCGCATCCGCTCCATCTGGTCGTGGTCGGCGCCGCCCGCGAGGAACACGAACTGGGTGTAGGCCGTCCGCAGGGCGGCCCGGCGGTTGATCAGGCCGCCTTGGTAGAACGACTTGCTGAAGGTGAGCGTGCTCGACTTCGCAATGACCGTCTTGTCCAGGTCAAAGAAGGCCGCTGTGCGGGGCAAGGAGTGGTTTTCCACGGGCCGAGCATATGCGCCCGCCATTCGGGCTAGTGTGGGGCGTGTGGGTTTGCCTGAGAAGGCTCTCGGGTACACCATGGAAGTCACGGATCGTTCGCGACCGTGCTAACGCGGCCCGGCTCCTCCCCCCCCGAGTCGGCCGTGAAGACGACCCCCACTCTCCCCCCCGGTGGGGGTCGTCGCATGTCCGCATGCATTTCTCCCTCCCCGCCCCAGCCCGCGAGGCCCGCATCTGCCCTCGTGGGCTTTCCTGTGTACCAGCACAGGATATGTCACCGTCCGTAGTCGGTGGGCTGCACTGTGGAAGTCTTTCCGGAGTCGCCTGTTCGGGTGACGGCGATATTCACAGACATCCGGTTGTCCACAGAAATCGACCAAGATCCACATGATTTCCGGGATCGCCGCACCGTGATTGCAGCGCGTCCCGACGGCGGCCTCTTCATGGTCCGTTCCGTTTCCGGGATTGCGTGGGTCCGGTATCCGTCGGTCGCCCGAATGGCGGCCGATCGCCGTTCCCTGCACAGGACTTGACCATGTGCGCCCGGAAGCGGAGCGCACGGGTCGACGCAGCGAAGGGGGCTGGGAATCGTGGCGGGAGCCATCACCGACGACAGGCCGTCCGCCGCCGAGGGGCGGCAGGGCAGGCCGTTGATCGTCACCGAGGATGTGGAACTGCTGGACGACCTGTTGCGCCTGTGCGCGGCGGCGGGCGCCCGGCCGGAGGTCCACCACGGGGTGCCCGAGGGCCGCGGCCGGTGGGAGACGGCGCCGCTCGTGCTCGTCGGGGACGACGCGGCACGGCGGCTGCGGGGGGCCGCGCGCAGACGAGGAGTGGTTCTCGTCGGCAAGGACCAGGACGACTCCGGGGTCTGGCAACGCGCCGTGGAGATCGGCGCCGACCACGTCCTGATGCTGCCCGACGGCGAGCAGTGGCTCGTCGACCGCATCGCCGACGTGGCGGAGGGCGTCGGCAGGCCCGCGCTCACCGTCGGCGTGATCGGCGGCCGGGGCGGCGCCGGCGCGTCCACGCTGGCCTGCGCTCTCGCCGTCACCTCGGCGCGGCAGGGCACCCGCACGCTCCTCGTGGACGCCGATCCGCTGGGCGGCGGCCTGGACGTGCTGCTCGGCGGTGAGAGTGCCGACGGACTGCGCTGGCCCGCCTTCGCCGCCTCGCGGGGCCGGGTCGGTGGCGGAGCCCTGGAGGAGTCGCTGCCCGAACTGCACTCCCTGCGCGTGTTGAGCTGGGACCGCGGCGACGCCGTCGCCGTCCCGCCCCAGGCCGTACGGGCGGTCCTCGCCGCGGGCAGGCGGCGCGGCGGAGCGGTCGTCGTCGACCTGCCGCGCCGCATCGACGAGGGTGTAGCCGAGGCCCTCGCCCAGCTCGACCTGGCCCTCCTGGTGGTCCCCGCCGAACTGCGCGCCGTCGCCGCCGCCTCCCGCGTGGCCTCCGCCTTCGGCATGGTGCTGCGCGACCTCCGCGTCGCGGTCCGCGGGCCGTACGCCCCCGGCCTCGGCGACCACGAGGTGGCCCGCCTGCTGGGGCTTCCGCTCGCGGGCGAGGTGCCCACCGAGGCCGGGCTGTCGGACGGCGCGAAACCGCCGGGAGGTACCCCGCGCGGACCGCTCGCGCGGTTCTGTGAGGGCTTCTGGGAGCGGGTCGCGGTCAGGGGTGAGGCGGCGTGACACGGATGCCTGAACACGCGCCGGGGCTGCCACCGCCGGGCGGCGGAGACCAGCTGGTGGCCGGCACGCGGCCGTGGCTGTCGATCGGAGGTGAGGGCGTATGAGCGGGATGCCCGACGACGGTCTGCTGGACGGAGTGCGTCAGTGGCTCGTCGAGAGCGGCGCCGAACCGACGCCGGCGCGGGTCGCGCAGGCGCTGCGGGAGCGGGGGCGGGTGCTCGGGGACGCCGAAGTGCTCGGAGCGGCCGAGCGGCTGCGGTCGGAGCTGGTCGGGAGCGGCCCGCTGGAACCGCTGCTCGCCGACGCGTCGGTCACCGATGTGCTGGTGTCCGCGCCGGACCGGGTGTGGGTGGACCGGGGCGGCGGGCTCGAACTGACCGGGATCTCCTTCCCGGACGCGGCCGCCGTACGACGTCTCGCGCAGCGCCTGGCGGCCGTCGCCGGACGTCGGCTGGACGACGCCCGACCGTGGGTGGACGCCCGGCTCCCGGACGGCACCCGGCTCCACGCGGTGCTCCCACCGGTGGCCGTCGGCTCCACCTGCCTGTCCCTGCGGGTCGTACGACCCCGCGCCTTCACCCTCGCCGAGCTGGCGACGGCGGGCACGGTGCCACCCGGCGGCGACCGCGTCCTCAGTGCGCTGATCCGCTCCCGGTTGTCGTACGTCATCAGCGGCGGGACCGGGACAGGCAAGACCACGCTCCTGAGCGCGTTGCTCGGCCTGGTCGACCCCGGTGAGCGGATCGTGCTGGCCGAGGACTCGGCGGAGCTGCGGCCCGACCATCCGCACGTGGTGCGGCTGGAGGGCAGACCGGCCAACCAGGAGGGCGTGGGTCTGGTCGAACTGCAGGACCTCGTGCGTCAGGCGCTGCGGATGCGCCCGGACCGGCTGGTGGTCGGCGAGGTGCGCGGAGCGGAGGTGGTGGCCCTGCTGGCCGCGCTCAACACCGGCCACGAGGGTGGCTGCGGGACGGTCCACGCCAATGCCGCGGGCCAGGTACCGGCCCGGCTGGAGGCGCTCGGTACGGCCGCCGGGCTCGACCGGGCGGCGCTGCACAGCCAGTTGGCGGCCGCGCTGTCGGTGGTCCTGCACCTCGTACGGGACCGGGACGGGCGACGGCGGATCGCCGAGGTGCATGTGCTGGAGCGGGACGGGTCGGGACTGGTGGTGACCGTGCCGGCGCTCCGCTGGGGCGAGGAGGCGTTCGTGTACGAGCGGGGCTGGGAGCGGCTGCAGGGGCTGCTTCGGGACGGGCTGCGGGGCGGCGCGGGCTCGGACGGGGTGGACGGACCGGAGGGGAGCGGGCGGTGGTGACGGAGGTCGGGGAGATGGCGGTCGGGGAGATGGCGGTCGGGGTGGTGGCCGTCGCCTGTGCCGGGGCGGCGGGCTGGATGTCGGGTGAACAGGGTGGCGCCGGGGGCCGGCGGGCGCGGTTGCTGCTGGCGGGAGGCGGGCCGGTGGGTCCGCCGCCCTGGGCACGGGCGATCGGCCGGGTGCGGCGGCTGGGGGCCGAGTGGTGGGCCCCGGTGGCCGGACTGGCGATCGCGGTTCTGGGGGCCTCGGTACTGCCGGTTCTCGCGGGGGCCGCCGCTGTGCCCGTGCTGCGGCGGGTGCGCCGGGCGGCGGAGGACAGCCGGGCCCGGCATCGGCGGGGCGATGCGGTGGTCGTGCTGTGCTCGGCGGTCGCCGGTGAGGTGCGGGCCGGGCGGCAGCCGGGTGAGGCGTTGGCGCGGGCCGCGCGGGACTCCGGAGGGCTGGGGGACGCCGAAGCGGTGGTGCTGGCGGCGGCACGGTTCGGCGGCGACGTACCGGGGGCCTTGACGGACGCGGCACGGCAGCCGGGCGCCGACGGGCTGCTGGGACTCGCCGCGTGCTGGCGGGTGGCCGTCGACCGGGGCGCGGGCCTCGCCGCCGGGCTCGACCGGCTGGAGGGCGCCCTGCGCGCCGAGCGGGACCAGCGGGCCGACCTGCGCGCCCAGTTGGCCGGCGCCCGCTCTACGGCGGTGATGCTCGCCGGGCTGCCGGTCCTGGGCCTTCTGCTGGGGACCGCGCTCGGCGCCGATCCCCTGCGCGTGGTGCTGCACAGCACGGCCGGGCTGGGCTGTCTGCTCGTCGGCGCGGTGCTGGAGGGCGCGGGGCTGTGGTGGGCGCTGCGGATCGTGCGGGGAGCTGAGGCGGCGTGAGCGGCGAGGGCGTCCACAGGCTGGGGATGGCCGTCTGCGTGATCGGGGGGCTGTGGTGGCTGGCCCGGTCGCTCGACACCGCACGGCGTGAACGCAGGCTGCGCGCCCGGCTGGCCGTGGTGCTCACCCTCGCCGCCGGGCCGCCCCGGCGGAGCCTCGTGCGCCGGGGTGCCGTACGGCGGTGGCTGCCGGTCGCCGGAACCGTCTGCGCCGGATGGGTGCTCGTCGGTGGGGTCCTCGGGCTGGTCCTCGGTCCGGCGGCAGGAGTCGGGGCGTGGCTGTGGCTGCGGAGGGCACGACGCGCGGGCGGCGAAGTGGCGGACGCGTACGACGCGGCGGAGGCTTCTCGCCAACTGCCGCTCGCCGCGGACCTGCTGGCCGCCTGCATCACCGCCGGGGCCAGCCCTGTGAGGGCCGCGCAGGCTGTGGGGGAGGCCCTCGGCGGACCGGTGGGCGAGCGGTTGGCCAGGGGCGCGGCACAGGCACGGCTCGGAGGTGAACCGGCCGAGGCGTGGCGTGCGTTGGCGTCGCTGCCGGGCGCCGCAGCACTGGCGAGGCTGCTGGAACGCGCCGACGAGTCCGGCGTACCGGCGGCTGCCCCTGTGGCCCGTCTCGCCGCCGAGACCCGTGCCGATCGGGGCCGTTCGGCGACGGAGCGGGCTCGCCGGGCAGCCGTGATGGTCACCGCGCCGGTGGGTCTGTGCTTTCTGCCGGCCTTCATCACCGTGGGCGTGCTGCCGGTCGTCATCGGGCTCGCGGACGGGTTGTTGGGAGGGGGTGGGCCATGACGGGGCGGGCGTGAACAGGCGGCTTCGCGGAAGCGGCGACCGGTGTCGGCCGGCGTCTCGGCAGTGACAGCGATCAGCCCCATTCAGCAGCGATCAACAGCAGTCAGCGGCCAACAACAGCAGTCAGCAGCCATCAGTAATCAAGGAACAGAGCCTCACGGGGGTTGAGATGAACAAGTCGATCAAGTCGGGCAAGTCGGAGAAGGGGGTAGCGGAAAGGGGCTGCGCCAAGCTGGTGCGTGCCGTGATGTGCCGGGTGCGGGCGGCGCGGCGGGACGCGGGGATGGTGACCTCCGAGTACGCGGTCGGGATCATCGCTGCGGTGGCCTTCGCCGCGGTGCTCTACAAGGTCGTGACCAGCGGGCAGGTCCAGGAGGAACTGCAGCAGATCGTCGGGCGGGCCCTCAATGGCGGCGCGTGAGCGGCGTGGACCCAGGCGGCGCGGATCGCGGCGTCGAGGCGGGGCGCTGGGCGGCGACGGCGGGTTCGTGACGGCCGAGGCGGCCATGGTCCTGCCGGGGATGCTGCTGGTCGCGACGGCGCTCGTGTGGGGACTGTTCGCCGCCTGCGCGCAGATCCAGGTCGTGGACGCCGCTCGGGCCGGTGCCCGGGCGGCAGCCCGGCAGGACCCGTCGGCCACGGTCGTGGCGACGGCCCGGAACACGGCGCCGGACGGGGCGGAGGTGACCGTGAGCAGAAAGGGCGACCTCGTGCGTGTCGTCGTCTCGGCCCCGGCGCCGGGGCCGGACGGACTGGGCCTCGACCTGAGCCACGCGGCCGTGGCCCTGGCGGAGGAGACGGTGGGGGCAGCCATGACGGAGGGGGTGAGGGCCGAGTGAGCGCGGCCTTGTGGCCCCTGTGCTCCGGCCTGCGGCCGCGAGCAGCCAGGTCGGCCCGCTCGGCGCACTCGGCCCGCTCGGCGCACTCGGCCCGCTCGGCGCACTCGGCCCGCTCCGCGCACTCGGTCCTCGAAGCACTCGCGCAGCCCCAACTCAACCCGGCCAGGTCGGACAGGGGCTCCGCGACCGTCTGGGCCGTCGGTGCGATCGTCGCGCTGTGCGCCCTGTTCGGCGGCGTACTCGTCCTGGGGCAGGCCGTCGTGATCCGGCATCAGGCTGCCGCGGCGGCGGACCTCGCGGCGCTGGCGGCCGCCGACCACTGGATGAAGGGCGGTGCGGGGGCCTGTGCGACGGCGGAACGGGTGGTGCGGGCTCAGGGCGGCAGACTCGTGCGCTGCGAGGTCGAGGGAGAGATCTCGGAGGTCACGGCGGCTGCGGACATAGGACCACTCACCGCCGAGGTCAGGGCGAGGGCGGGCCCACCCGGCTCACCCGGCTCACCCGGCTCACCCGGCTCACCCGGCTCACCCGGCTCACCCGGCTCACCCGGCTCACCCGGCCCACCCGCCCCGGGATAGGGGCTGGAGAGCCGCTGAGGAGCCGTACAGATTCGCCGCGAGGCGCGCGGGGAACGGTGCGATCAGCGCCCGGTACCCGCCCGCTGCCCGCGCGGTCGCCCGACGTGCCCCGGTCCCTCAAGGCGCCCGGTCTTCCGGTGGAGCGTCGGGTGCTGCGCGGAGCAGTTCGGTCAGCAGCCGTACGGCGCCCCGTTTGTGCAACGGGTCGTTGCCGTTGCCGCACTTGGGGGACTGGATGCAGGACGGGCAGCCGGCGTCGCACTCGCAGGAGGCGATGGCCTGGCGGGTGGCGGTGAGCCAGGCGCGCGCGGTGTGGAAGGCGCGCTCGGCGAAGCCCGCGCCGCCCGGGTGGCCGTCGTAGACGAAGACGGTCGGGAGCAGGGTGTCCGGGTGGAGCGGGACCGAGACGCCGCCGATGTCCCAGCGGTCGCAGGTCGCGAACAGGGGCAGCATGCCGATCGAGGCGTGTTCGGCGGCGTGCAGGGCGCCGCCGAGGATCTCGGGATCGATCCGGGCCGCGTCCAGCTGGTCCTCGGTGACGGTCCACCAGACCGCCCGGGTGCGCAGCGTACGGGGAGGGAGGTCGAGTTTGGACTCGCCGAGCACCTCGCCGGTGATGAGGCGGCGACGGAGGAAGGAGACGACCTGGTTGGTGACTTCGACGGAGCCGAAGCACAACCGGCCGTCACCCCAGGGGATTTCGGTGTCGGTCTCCAGGACGGAGATGGAGGTGGTGTCGCGGGCGACGGTCGAATAGGGCGGGTCGGCCTGCTGGACGAGGGCGACGGAGTCGTCCAGGTCCAGTTCGCGCACCAGGTAGGTGCGGCCCTGGTGGAGGTGGACCGCGCCCTCGTGGACGGTGGTGTGGGCGGCGCCCGCGTCGACCGTGCCGAGGAGCCGGCCCGTGCCGGTCTCGACGATCTGGACGGGGCGGCCGCCCTGGCCCCGGATGTCGGTCAGGTCGGCGGCCCGCTCGCGGCGGGTCCAGTGCCAGGCCTTCGCGCGGCGGCGGAGCAGCTTCGCGGCCTCCAGCTGCGGCAGCAGTTCCTCGCAGGCGGGTCCGAACAGGGGGAGGTCCTCGTCGGTGAGGGGCAGCTCCGCGGCGGCGGCGCAGAGATGGGGGGCGAGTACGTACGGGTTGTCGGGGTCGAGGACCGTCGATTCCACCGGTTGGTCGAACAGGGCCTCGGGATGGTGGACCAGGAAGGTGTCCAGGGGGTCGTCGCGGGCGACGAGGACGGCGAGGGCGCCCTGGCCGGAGCGTCCGGCGCGGCCGGCCTGTTGCCAGAGGGAGGCGCGGGTGCCCGGGTAGCCGGCGATGAGGACGGCGTCCAGGCCGGAGATGTCGATGCCGAGTTCCAGGGCGGTGGTGGCGGCGAGGCCGAGGAGTTCGCCGGAGTGAAGGGCGCGTTCGAGGGCGCGGCGCTCCTCGGGGAGGTAACCGCCGCGGTAGGCGGCGACGCGCCGGGCGAGGGAGCGGTCGACCTCCGCGAGGCGCTCCTGGGCGATCACCGAGATCAGCTCCGCGCCCCGCCGGGAGCGTACGAACGCGACCGAGCGCACGCCCTGCACGACCAGGTCGGTCAGCAGGTCCGCCGTCTCCGCGGTCGCCGTGCGCCGTACCGGCGCGCCCTTCTCACCGTGGAGTTCGGTGAGCGGGGGCTCCCAGAGGGCGAACACCAGTTCACCGCGGGGCGAGGCGTCGTCCGCGACCTCGGTGACCGGGACACCGGTGAGGCGGCGGGCGGCGACCGAGGGTTCGGCGGCGGTGGCGGAGGCCAGCAGGAAGACGGGTTCGGCGCCGTAGCGGGCGCACAGGCGACGCAGGCGGCGCAGGACGTGGGCGACGTGGGAGCCGAAGACGCCGCGGTAGGTGTGGCACTCGTCGATGACCACGTACTTGAGAGCGCGCAGGAAGGAGGACCAGCGGGGGTGGGAGGGGAGGATGCCGCGGTGCAGCATGTCGGGGTTGGTGAGGACGTAGTTGGCGTACTGGCGCACCCATTCGCGTTCCTCGACGGGAGTGTCGCCGTCGTACACGGCCGGGCGTACGGCGTTTCCCAGAGGTTGTGAAAATTCCTTCACAGAACGTCGCTGATCGGCCGCGAGAGCCTTGGTGGGGGCCAGGTAGAGCGCGGTCGCCCCACGCCCGTTGGGGGCTTCGGAGCCCTCCAGGAGGCGCGAGAGGACCGGGACGAGGTAGGCGAGCGACTTGCCGGAGGCGGTGCCGGTGGCGACGACGACCGACTCGCCGTCCAGCGCGTGCTCGGCGACGCGTGCCTGGTGGGCCCAGGGATGTTCGATTCCCGCGGCCTGCACGGCGGCGAGCACTTCCGGTCGGATCCGGTCGGGCCAGACTGCATGGCGGCCCGCACGTGGGGGCACATGCTCCGTATGAGTGATGCGCGAAGCCCGGCTCGGCCCCGAGGCGAGCCGGTCCAGGACCGTGCCCGGCGAGGGGCTGGAAGCGGTGTCCGTCGGGGATCGATCGGATCGGTGATTCTTGGCCATCGGCATCGAGTGTGTCACCGGCGTGACGGACAATGGAGCCAAGGCGTCGTGCACGCCTGCCGGTAAGTGATTGAATGCCATCGCGGCTGGCGAACCGTCCCGGGGGCTTTCAAGCCGAGGTGTCCCGAGGGGCGAACGCTCGATAGCAAGGTGCTGGAGGATCCGTGGACCTGTCCCTGTCGACCCGTACTGTCGGCGATCGTACGGTCGTCGAGGTCGGTGGCGAAATCGACGTTTATACCGCGCCCAAGCTGCGTGAGCAGCTGGTCGAGCTGGTCAACGACGGGAGTTTCCACCTCGTCGTCGACATGGAGGGCGTCGACTTCCTCGACTCCACCGGGCTCGGCGTGCTGGTGGGCGGCCTGAAGCGCGTACGGGCCCATGAGGGCTCGCTGCGCCTGGTGTGCAACCAGGAGCGGATTTTGAAGATCTTCCGCATCACCGGTCTGACCAAGGTGTTCCCGATTCACACCTCGGTCGACGAAGCGGTGGCGGCCACCGACTGATCGCGCCCGCCCGGGCCCAGTGCCCGGAACGGCAAGAGACAAGTGAGGGGGACCGGGCCCATGGGCCCGGCCCTCCGACCGCACGCCCGTAGTTCCGAGGGGGATGCATGGCCACCGTTGAACTCCGCTTCAGCGCGCTGCCCGAGCACGTCCGGACCGCCCGACTGGTGGCGGCAGCGGTGGCGCGCAGGGCCGGAGTGGACGAGGCCGTCCTCGACGAGGTCAGGCTGGCCGTCGGCGAGGCGTGCACCCGTGCCGTCGGACTGCATCAGAGCAGCGGTATCTCGGCGCCGGTGCAGGTGTCGCTGATCGAGGAGGAGAAGCAGTTCTCCATCGAGGTCGGCGACGAGGCGCCGCACGCCGTGCCCGGTGACAAGTCGTCGGGCGCCGGTGGTGACGTGGACGCCGACATCGAGGAGGACGACATGGGCCTCGCGGTGATCAGCGGCCTCGTCGACGACGTCGAGGTCTCGGCCGGGGAGCACGGCGGACTGATCCGCATGACCTGGCCGACGACACTGTCGGTCGCCGTCCTGCCCTGACAGTCCGGTCTTCTCAACTTCAAGTAGTACCGCGAAGGGCCCTGCTGAGCAGGGCCCTTCGCGTTTTTCCGGCATTTATTTCGATCACCTATTCCGATCAGCGCCCATCGGAACAGCGGAATTCGTGAAGGAATTCACGATCTATCACGTGATAATTGATCAAGTGTCAATGCCTTTGAGGCGTTACTTCTTTCGAGTAACGTGGTCGCGCGCGGATCATTTGCTGGTGGGCATGTGAAGGCCAATTCCGCTTGCCGCGCACTGTTTTGATCAGGATCTCCTCCCTACAATCCGTCCACATCTTGAGCTCAGCCCAAGCGTCAAGGAGGACGAATGGCGGGGCTTTCTACCCCTCAAAGGTTTGACCAGTCCACGGAGTTCGCAGCCGCGGTACTGACCGACGACAACCGGATCATCGTCATGGTGATCGGCTTCGTGGCGCTGGCCGCGCTCGCCGTCGCCGGGGTCCTGGTGCGCCAGGTGCTCGCGGCGGGCGAGGGCACCGACAGCATGAAGAAGATCGCGACGGCGATCCAGGAAGGCGCGAACGCCTATCTGGCGCGGCAGATGCGCACGCTCGGCGTATTCGCCGTCGTCGTGTTCTTCCTGCTCATGCTGCTGCCCGCGGACGACTGGAATCAGCGCGCCGGCCGATCGGTCTTCTTCTTGATCGGCGCGGCGTTCTCGGCGGCCACCGGCTATATCGGTATGTGGCTCGCCGTGCGCAGCAATGTGCGCGTCGCCGCGGCGGCCCGGGAAGCGACACCGGCGGAAGGTGAGCCGGAAAAGGATCTCACCGCCGTCTCGCACAAGGCGATGAAGATCGCATTTCGCACCGGCGGCGTCGTCGGCATGTTCACGGTGGGGCTCGGGCTCCTCGGTGCGTCCTGCGTGGTCCTCGTGTACGCGGCCGACGCGCCGAAGGTGCTGGAGGGCTTCGGCCTCGGGGCCGCGCTCATCGCCATGTTCATGCGGGTCGGCGGCGGCATCTTCACCAAGGCCGCCGACGTCGGCGCCGACCTGGTCGGCAAGGTCGAGCAGGGCATTCCGGAGGACGACCCGCGCAATGCCGCGACCATCGCCGACAACGTGGGCGACAACGTCGGCGACTGCGCGGGCATGGCGGCCGACCTCTTCGAGTCGTACGCCGTGACGCTCGTCGCCGCGCTGATCCTCGGCAAGGCCGCGTTCGGCGACTCCGGGCTCGCGTTCCCGCTGATCGTGCCCGCGATCGGCGTGCTCACCGCGATGATCGGCATCTTCGCGGTGGCACCCCGCCGCGCCGACCGCAGCGGAATGTCCGCCATCAACCGCGGCTTCTTCATCTCCGCGGTGATCTCGCTGGTGCTCGTCGCCGTGGCCGTCTACGCCTACCTGCCGTCGTCGTACGCCGACCTCGAAGGCGTCACGGACACGGCGATCGCGGGCCACGACGGCGACCCACGGGTCCTCGCGGTCCTCGCGGTGGCCATCGGCATCGTGCTGGCCGCGCTGATCCAGCAGCTGACCGGCTACTTCACCGAGACCACCCGGCGTCCCGTGAAGGACATCGGCAAGAGTTCGCTGACCGGCGCGGCCACCGTCGTCCTCGCCGGTATCTCCATCGGACTCGAATCGGCCGTCTACACCGCGCTGTTGATCGGACTCGGCGTCTACGGGGCGTTCCTGCTCGGCGGTACGTCGATCATGCTCGCGCTGTTCGCGGTGGCGCTGGCCGGCACCGGCCTGCTCACCACGGTCGGCGTCATCGTCGCCATGGACACCTTCGGGCCGGTCTCCGACAACGCGCAGGGCATCGCCGAGATGTCCGGCGACGTCGAGGGCGCGGGCGCGCAGGTGCTCACCGACCTGGACGCCGTCGGGAACACCACCAAGGCCATCACCAAGGGCATCGCCATCGCCACGGCCGTCCTCGCGGCCGCCGCGCTCTTCGGCTCGTACCGCGACGCGATCCTCACGGCCGCGAACGACGTCGGCGAGAAGGTCTCCGGCGAAGGCGCGCCCATGAACCTGATGATGGACATCTCGCAGCCCAACAACCTCGTCGGGCTCATCGCGGGCGCCGCGGTCGTCTTCCTCTTCTCGGGGCTGGCGATCAACGCGGTCTCGCGGTCGGCGGGCGCGGTGGTCTACGAGGTGCGGCGGCAGTTCCGCGAGCACCCCGGGATCATGGACTACAGCGAGAAGCCCGAGTACGGCCGGGTCGTCGACATCTGCACCAAGGACGCCCTGCGGGAGCTGGCCACGCCCGGTCTGCTCGCCGTGATGGCGCCGATCGCGATCGGGTTCACGCTCGGGGTCGGCGCGCTCGGCGCGTATCTCGCGGGCGCGATCGGTACGGGGACGCTGATGGCGGTGTTCCTCGCCAACTCCGGTGGCGCGTGGGACAACGCCAAGAAGCTCGTGGAGGACGGTCATCACGGCGGCAAGGGCAGCGAGGCCCATGCCGCGACCGTCATCGGTGACACGGTGGGCGACCCGTTCAAGGACACGGCGGGACCGGCCATCAACCCGCTGCTGAAGGTGATGAACCTCGTCGCGCTGCTCATCGCGCCCGCGGTCGTCCAGTTCAGCTATGGCGAGGACAAGAGCGTCGCGCTGCGCGTCGCCATCGCGGTGGCCTCGATCGCCGTGATCGTCGGGGCGGTGTACGTGTCCAAGCGGCGCGGCATCGCCGTGGGTGACGAAGGCAACGCCGATCGGGTGGCCAAGTCGGCGGATCCAGCGGTGGTTTCGTAGACGGCCTTAGACCGGGTTCGGGCCGGGTCCTGGACCGGGCCCGCGAGAGCCCAGCTCAAGGGGCGGGCGGACGGCGCGTGTTGACGCGCCGTCCGCCCGCTTCCGTGTGGGCCGGCCGTTCTCCGTGAGCCTTCTCTCTCTTGGTGCAAATGGTTGGAAAAGGGTGCACCGGGGGTGCTCGGCACACAGGTGCCGCCCATACGGCGTGTATGTTCCGGGGCCGAGAGCCATGGAAGGGACCAATCCGGTGAACAAGAAGCTCGCTGCCGCACTGTCCGGCGGTGCGGTACTGGTACTGGCGCTGTCCGGCTGCAGCAGCGACGACAAGACGAACGACAAGCTGAACTCCTGGGCCAAGCAGGTCTGTGACTCCGTGCAGCCGCAGATCAAGAAGATCGCGGCGGCCAACGCCTCGATCCAGAAGGAGACCTCGGACGACAGCGCTCCGGCGGACGTGCAGAAGGCCGACTCGCAGGGCTTCCAGGACATCTCCGACGCGTACAAGGCGATGGCCACGGCCATTCAGCGGGCCGGGGCGCCCGGTGTGGAGGAAGGCGAGAAGAAGCAGAAGGCCGCGGTCGCCGAGCTGAACCAGTTGTCGACGGCCTACGGCGAGCTGAAGAAGAAGTCGGACGCGCTGAACACGAAGGACCAGGCGAAGTTCGCGGACGGCCTCGAAGGTGTCGCCACCGAGCTGGAGAAGCTGAGCAAGACCGGGAGCGACGCCCTGAAGGAGCTGGAGAAGGGCGAGGTGGGTCAGGCGATGGCCGACCAGCAGAGCTGCAAGTCCGCCACCGCCTCCGGGGTGGTGTCCGCGCCCGCTTCCGGGAGCTGAGGCCGAGCGGGGTTCCGCACCGCCGCGGGTGGCCGGGCCCGGGCCGAAGGGACGCCCGGGGCGGCACGGTCGTCCGCGGCCGGGCGGGGGCGCGGTGCGCGACTACGCTGGGCGGTGTGAGTGACTCCAGGCTGTCTTCGCTGCCCTCCGCCGACCGGTCCGATGTCGCTGTGCGGCTTCGTCAGGCGCTGATCGGTGCCGACTTCACCGCCGACGGGCTTCTCGAACTGCTCGGTGCGTCCGCGTACGCGGCCCTGGCGCGCAGCGAGGTCGTGCCGGCGCTCAGGGCGACGCGGGGGGACACGGCGCTGGAGGCGCTCGTACGGCTGTTCCTGTTGCAACAGGCGGTCCCCCGCGCGCGCGTGGACGGTGTGCTGCCCGTCGACGCGTGCGTCGAGAGCGGCTGGCTCGTCCGCGCCGGCGAGGACGAGGACGAGATCGCGGCCGCCGTCGACGTACGGCCGTACGGCGGGCCCGACGGCGAGGACTGGTTCATCGTGTCCGACCTGGGGTGCGCGGTCGGCGGGGCCGGCGGGATCGGAAGCCGGGACGAGGGTGTGGTGCTGGGGGTCGGCGGTGCGTCCACGACCCTGGCCGGGATCACCGTGCGGACGGCCGTCGGCTCCGCGCTCGACCTCGGGACCGGCTCCGGCATCCAGGCACTGCATGCCGCGCGGCACGCCACGCGCGTGACCGCGACCGACCTCAACCCGCGCGCGCTGCACATCACGGCGCTCACGCTGGCGCTCTCCGGGGCCCCGGAAGCCGATCTGCGCCAGGGCTCGCTCTTCGAACCGGTCCGGGCCGACGAGACGTACGACCTCATCGTGTCCAATCCGCCGTTCGTGATCTCGCCCGGCGCCCGGCTGACCTACCGCGACGGCGGGATGGGCGGGGACGATCTGTGCCGCACGCTCGTTTCGCAGGCGGGGGAGCGGCTCAACGAGGGCGGGTACGCACAGTTCCTCGCCAACTGGCAGCACGTGGAGGGGGAGGACTGGCAGGAGCGGCTGAGGTCGTGGGTGCCGCGCGGGTGCGACGCGTGGATCGTGCAGCGGGAGGTCCAGGACGTCACGCAGTACGCGGAGCTGTGGCTGCGGGACGCGGGTGACCACCGCGCTGACGCGGCCGAGTACCGGGCGCGGTACGACGCCTGGCTCGACGAGTTCGAGTCGCGCAAGGTCAAGGGCGTCGGCTTCGGATGGATCTCTCTGCGGAAGACGGCGGCTGCGGACCCGGAGCCCTCGATCACCGTCGAGGAGTGGCCGCATCCGGTCGAACAGCCGCTCGGCGAGACCGTGCGGCAGCACTTCGCGCGCGTCGACTACCTGCGGTCCAACGACGACGCGGCACTCCTCGCCGCACACTTCCGGCTGACCGCCGAGATCGTCCAGGAGCAGGTCGGGCTGCCCGGCGCCGAGGATCCCGAGCATGTGGTGCTGCGTCAGAACCGGGGTATGCGCCGGGCCACGAAGGTGGACACGGTCGGCGCGGGATTCGCCGGTGTGTGCGACGGGACGCTCAGCGCGGGACGGATCCTGGACGCCATCGCCCAGCTCGTCGGCGAGGAGGCGGTGGCGCTGCGCGACCGGACGCCGGGCCAGATCCGGCTGCTCGTCGAACAGGGGTTCCTCGAACCGGTCCGGTGAGGGTCGAGGAGCCTTCACACGGCTGTCGCACCGCCCTCGCGCGCCCGGTGACCATTTCCGGACCGTCCGGTGACCGTACTGGCGCCCCGCGCGATGCCACTTCCCGTGACGCGTGAGGCGTATGGGAACGCCTGGGCCCCGTGTGCTGCTTGTGCCTGGATTGATACGTAAAAGGGCTCCTGTCAGTGGTGCGTGCGAAGCTATTTTCAAGAGACGGATTCGACGTGTCCTCGGGGGAGGCACGCACTGTCTCTGGGGGATCGGGGGGTCGCGATGGCGCGGGACACGCCGGAGCAGGGCCAGGGCAGGATCATCAACAACCGGTACCGGCTGCTGCGCACCCTGGGCGCGGGCGGCATGGGCCGGGTCTGGCTCGCGTACGACGAGGAGTTGGCCTGCGAGGTCTCCATGAAGGAGATCTCCCTGCCCGACGTCCCGCGCGACGCGACCGAGTCCGCCCAGCGCATCGCCCGGGCCCGCAGCGAGGCCCGGCACGCCGCGCGGCTGCGCGGACACCCGCATGTGGCGACGGTCCACGACGTGGTGCTGCACGAGGGCCTGCCGTGGATCGTCATGGAGTACGTGCCGGACGCGATCGACCTCCAGGCCGTCGTACGGCAGCGGGGGCCGCTCTCGCCCGCGCAGGTCGCCCGGATCGGGCTCGCCGTTCTCGACGCCCTCACGGCGGGGCACCGGATCGGCATCCTGCACCGCGATGTGAAACCGGCCAACATCCTGTTGGCCGCCGACGCCTCGGGCGACCTCTACGCACGCGTGCTGCTCACCGACTACGGCATCGCCCTCCAGCCGGAGTCCCACGAACCCCGGCTCACCGCGACCGCCGGCATCCTCGGCACCCCCGGCTACCTGGCGCCGGAGCGCGCGCGGGGCGAGCCGCCCACGCCGGCCGCCGACCTGTTCTCGCTCGGCGCCACGCTGTACGCGGCGGTCGAGGGCCGCGGCCCCTTCGACCGGCACGGCGAGTACGCGACGCTCACTGCCCTGCTCGGGGAGGAGCCGACGCCGCCCGTCCGCGCCGGTGAACTGGCCTCCGTCCTGCACGGACTGCTCATCAAGGACCCGGTGCGCCGGCTCTCGCCGGAGGCGGCGGCACGCGGACTGGAGCGGGTGACCTCCGGAGCGGGCGGCGGACCGACTCCGCCGGGCTGGGGAGCCGCCCCCGCGCCGGCGCCCGGTTCCTTCGGACCGGCTCCCGGCACTCCCGGCACACCGGGTACGCCCGGCGGTCCCGGAACCGCCGGAGCGCCCCCGGGGTACGTGGCGAGCGCGCCGCCCGGGTACGTGGCCGCCGGGCAGCACGGCCTCGGCGGCACCCCGAACACACCGGGCGCGCCTCACACGCCGTACACCCCGCACACGCCCGGCGCGCCTCACACGCCGTACGCACCGCACACCCCCGGCGCGTCACCCGCCGCGCCGAACACCCCGAACACCCCGGCGGGCGGCCCGGCACCGTACGACCCCTGGCAGCGGGGCCAGCAGCCGCGGAGTCCCTACGACAGCTACAACCCGTACGGGGGCGGCCGACCCGCCCCGTACGGCGGCGGGGCGCCGCCGCCGGGAAGCGCGGGATTCCCGACCATGACGGCCGGGGGGCCACCGCCCGGTGGGCCGCGACGGAAGACACCCGCGGCGGCGATCGTCGGGATCGTGGTCGCCGTGCTGCTGGTGGCGGGCGGCGGAACCTGGGCCGCGGTGACCTTCCAGGGCGACCCGGACCCCAAGCCGTCCGACACCTCGCAGGCGGGCGGGCCGCAGCCCGGCTCGGAGTACCCCTACGGGGAGCGGGCGGCCCTCAAGAAGCCGCTGGAGGTGGGGGACTGCGTCAAGGCGGTCTGGACGGGCGCGGCGTTCACGTCGGTGCCCGACCTCGGCGTGGTCGACTGCGGCGAGGACTGGCCGGACGGCCAGGTCGTGGCGGTGGAACGGGCGTCGGACCACGCCGACGCGAAGGCCGACGGCGCGCGGCGCTGCGCAGTCCAGGCGGACGCGATCGCCGAGGCGCTGCCTGACGCGGGGGTCTACGCGCTCGTCCCCACGAAGGAGGGCTTCACCACGGCCAAGGGCGGTACGGCATGCCTCGTCCTCGGCAAGCACGTCCCGATAGGCGGCGAAGTGGGCCGGCTTCGTGACGTGGGCATGAACCTGTGGCCCACGCAGATGGCCGTCGGGGACTGCTGGGACTACACCACCCGGGAGGACAAGGGCTACGACGCCCCGCTGACCGACTGTGCCGAAGCGCACACCGACCAGGTCGTCGGATCGGTCCAGGCGCCCGCCAACATGACCTTCGACGGCGCCCTCGCCGAGGGCGGAAAGCTCTGCACCAACAGGTTCGAGTCGAGTTGGGCGCCCGGCGCTGACCTGATCGTGTCGGGATGGGTCTCCGACAAGGACGAATGGAAGAAGGGCTTCAGCAAGGTGGTGTGCACGGTGCGCAACGCCGACGTGTCGAGGACGACCGGGAAGATACGCACGCCCGGCTCGGTCTGAGGGCACGGTACGCCTCGCGTTCACCTCGGGTTCGCGCGCCCGCCGCCCGTCCGTGCCAGCCTCCCCTCCCGGGGCGGTCGAGGGGTGGGAGGACGGGACATGGAGAGCGGACCGGCGATCTTCGTGGGGGTGGTGTTCGCCCTGTTCGGAGGCGGGCTGCTGGTGTGGACCGTGACGCGGCTGCGCCGGGGCGAGCCGGTCGCCCAAGGGGTGCGTCCCGCGCTGTCGGCGTCGCTCGCGAGCGTGGCGGCGGTCACCGCTCTCGCCCTCGGCGCGTGGTGCCTCACCCGCGTCTGAGCGGGCTCGGGGAGCCGGGGCCGACGGGTGTGCCGGGTAACCGCGATGTGACGCTCCGCATAGGCCCCGAACATGTCGCCGCACACACCGGGCGGCAGGAATGGCGGTAGTCGGGTTACCGTTCGAGTGGCCGTTGCGGGCTTTTCCCGTTTGACACGGGGGCGGGATGTACCGTCACACTCCGCAGCGTCAGCATGACCCGACCCCCGGGCCGCCCGCCGAGCCCCGTGCGAGGCAACGGCCTCCGGGGGCCCCGCCCCGGGACGCCAGCCTGGGGGGACCCAGCGTCGACCGGAGAGAAGAGCGAAGTTGTCCCCGACCAGCGAGACCGCGAAGGGCGGCCGCCGACTCGTCATCGTCGAGTCGCCTGCCAAGGCGAAGACGATCAAGGGCTATCTCGGCCCCGGCTACATCGTCGAGGCGAGCGTGGGGCACATCCGCGACCTTCCCAACGGCGCCGCGGAGGTGCCCGAGCAGTACACCGGCGAGGTGCGCCGCCTCGGCGTGGACGTCGAGCATGACTTCGCGCCGATCTACGTGGTCAACGCGGACAAGAAGGCACAGGTCAGGAAGCTCAAGGACCTCCTGAAGGAGTCCGACGAACTCTTCCTCGCCACCGATGAGGACCGCGAGGGCGAGGCCATCGCCTGGCACCTCCAGGAGGTCCTCAAGCCCAAGGTCCCGGTCAAGCGGATGGTCTTCCACGAGATCACCAAGGCCGCGATCCAGGCCGCCGTCGCCAACCCGCGCGAGCTGAACCAGCGCCTCGTCGACGCCCAGGAGACCCGCCGCATCCTCGACCGCCTCTACGGCTACGAGGTCTCGCCGGTCCTGTGGAAGAAGGTCATGCCGCGGCTTTCGGCGGGCCGGGTCCAGTCCGTCGCGACCCGGCTCGTCGTGGAGCGGGAGCGCGAGCGCATCGCGTTCCGCTCGGCCGAGTACTGGGACCTGACCGGCACCTTCGCGACCGGCCGCGCCGGTGACGCCTCCGACCCGTCGTCCCTGGTCGCCCGCCTGCAGTCCGTCGACGGCCGTCGTGTCGCGCAGGGCCGCGACTTCGACTCGGTCGGGCAGCTCAAGGGCGCGAACGTCCTCCACCTCGACGAGGGAGCCGCCCGCGCGCTGGCCGCCGCCCTGGAGAACACCCGGTTCGCGGTCCGGTCCGTCGAGTCCAAGCCGTACCGCCGCTCGCCGTACGCCCCCTTCCGTACGACGACGCTCCAGCAGGAGGCCTCGCGCAAGCTGGGCTTCGGGGCCAAGGCGACCATGCAGGTGGCGCAGAAGCTGTACGAGAACGGCTTCATCACCTATATGCGTACCGACTCCACGACGCTCAGCGACACCGCGATCAAGGCCGCCCGCGCCCAGGTCACGCAGCTGTACGGCGCCGACTACCTCCCGGCCCAGCCGCGCACGTACGCCGGGAAGGTCAAGAACGCGCAGGAGGCGCACGAGGCGATCCGGCCCTCGGGCGACCGTTTCCGCACGCCCGCCGAGACCGGTCTGACCGGCGACCAGTTCAAGCTCTACGAGCTGATCTGGAAGCGCACGGTCGCCTCCCAGATGAAGGACGCGACGGGCAACAGCGTCACCGTCAAGATCGGTGGCACCACCTCCGACGGCCGGGACGCCGAGTTCAGCGCCTCCGGCAAGACGATCACCTTCCACGGCTTCCTCAAGGCCTACGTCGAGGGCGCCGACGACCCGAACGCCGAGCTGGACGACCGCGAGCGCAGGCTGCCGCAGGTCAGCGAGGGTGACGCGCTCTCCGCAGAGGAGATCACGGTCGACGGGCACGCCACCAAGCCCCCGGCCCGCTACACCGAGGCGTCGCTGGTCAAGGAACTCGAGGAGCGCGAGATCGGCCGCCCGTCGACGTACGCGTCGATCATCGGCACGATCCTGGACCGCGGGTACGTGTTCAAGAAGGGCACGGCCCTCGTGCCGTCCTTCCTGAGCTTCGCCGTGGTCAACCTCCTGGAGAAGCACTTCGGCCGGCTCGTCGACTACGACTTCACCGCCAAGATGGAGGACGACCTCGACCGCATCGCACGCGGTGAGGCCCAGGCGGTGCCGTGGCTCAAGCGCTTCTACTTCGGCGAGGGCCCGGGCTCGAACGGCACGGCGGCGGCCGAGGCGGGCAACGGCGACGGCGACCACCTCGGCGGGCTGAAGGAACTCGTCACCGACCTGGGCGCGATCGACGCCCGCGAGGTGTCGTCGTTCCCCGTCGGCGAAGGCATCGTGCTGCGCGTCGGACGCTACGGCCCGTACATCGAGCGTGGCGAGAAGGACGCGGAAGGGCACCAGCGGGCGGACGTGCCCGAGGACATGGCCCCCGACGAGCTGAGCGTCGAACTCGCCGAGGAACTGCTCGCCAAGCCCAGCGGTGACTTCGAGCTGGGCGCCGACCCGGCGACGGGCCATCAGATCATCGCCCGCGACGGGCGCTACGGCCCGTACGTCACCGAGGTGCTCCCCGAGGGCACCCCGAAGACCGGCAAGAACGCGGTCAAGCCGCGCACGGCCTCGCTGTTCAAGTCGATGTCGCTGGACACGGTGACCCTGGCCGACGCGCTGAAGCTGATGTCGCTGCCGCGCGTGGTCGGCGCCGATGCCGAGGGCCAGGAGATCACCGCGCAGAACGGCCGGTACGGGCCCTATCTGAAGAAGGGCACGGACTCGCGCTCGCTGCAGACCGAGGACCAGCTCTTCACGATCACCCTCGACGAGGCGCTGGCGATCTACGCCCAGCCCAAGCAGCGTGGGCGGGCCGCCGCCAAGCCGCCGCTGAAGGAACTGGGCGAGGACCCGGTCAGCGCGAAGCCGGTCGTGGTGAAGGACGGCCGCTTCGGGCCGTACGTCACCGACGGCGAGACCAACGCGACGCTGCGGTCCGGGGACAGCGTGGAGACGATCACCCCCGAGCGCGGGTACGAACTGCTGGCGGAGAAGCGGGCCAAGGCTCCCGCCAAGAAGACGGCGAAGAAGGCGCCGGCGAAGAAGACGGCGACCAAGACCGCCGCGAAGAAGGCCGCGCCGGCGAAGAAGACCGCCACCGCGAAGAAGACGGCAGCTTCGAAGACGGCCGCGGCCAAGAAGGCGGCTCCGGCGAAGAAGGTGGCCGAGAAGAAGGCTGCGGCTTCCGGGGGCGGCGCCCAGTAGCTCGGGGGGTGCGGGTGGGTGCGGGTGCGTTCGCGGCTGCGGGCTGTTGGTGGCTTGTCGCGCAGTCCCCGCGCCCCTGACGGGGCGCCCGTGCTCGGCGGTGGCCGGAACTGCCCGCCTTCCCCTCGTCGGATGTGTGCGTTTCGTGTGACTTGGTCATGCGCCGTGCGTGCGTTCGGGCGCTGCTTCTGCGTGTCGGTGGGTGCCGATAGGCTGAAAGCATGATGCGAGCCGAGCAGCCTACGGCCCACGACCCGGCCTTCGATGACGCCCTGGCAGCCGACTCCCGGGAGCGCGCCGTGCGGGCGCTGCTGCGCCGGCCGCAGCTGAAACGGTTGTGGGGCGCACAGCTCGTGGGCGGCGTGGGCGATGTCCTCGCCCTGTTCGTGCTGGTGCTCCTCGCCTTCCAGGCGGCGATCGCCGAGGGCTCCTTCGGCGGTGGATACCGGGGCGTCGCGCTCACGGTGGCAGCCGTCTTCGGTACGCGCGCCCTCGCGACCCTGCTCTTCGGAGCCGTGCTCCTCGGCCCGCTCACCTCGCTGACCGCGCAGGAGGGGCCCCTCGACCGCCGCTGGACCATGGTCGGCGCGGACGGGGTACGGGTCCTGCTGCTGATCGTCGCGCCCCTGTGGATCGACTGGACGCCGGACAACGCGCTCGCGGTGCTGCTGGTCACCGCGTTCGTGGCCGGAGTCGCCGAGCGGTTCTGGACGGTCTGCAGGGAGAGCGCGGCGCCCGCGCTGCTGCCCGCGCCGCCGCCGGAGGGCGCGACCGTGCGGCCGCTGCCCGACCACATGGACGCGCTGCGGCGCCTGGCGCTGCGTACGACCTTCGTCGCGGTGCCTCTCGCGGCCGTCGTCCTCGTCGTCGCGGCGCTGCTCAACAACCTGCTGGGTGCGGGCCTCGACTGGTTCGGACAGCACCAGGCCGCGCTCGCCTCGTACGTCGCCGCCGGGCTGTTCGCCGCCTCGCTGTCCCTGGTGACCTTCCTCGAACTGCCCAGGACGCGCACCCCGCGCGCGCGGTCGCCGCTGGAGGGGCTGCGCCGGCCCAAGACGGGCACCGGTGTGGACAAGGGCCGTACGGGTGCGATCCCGCTGCTGGTGCCGGCGTGCGGTGCGGTCGCCGGTGCGGTCGCCGCCGTCGTCGCCGTCGCCGTGCTGCACGCCAAGGACCTGGGCGGCGGGCCGGTGCTGTACGGGCTGTTCGTCGCCGCGGTGACCGGCGGGGTGGGCGTCGGGATCCGGCGGGCACCGGCCGTGCTGCCCTCGTTGTCCCGGCGTCGGCTGCTCGCTCTCGCGATCGCCTTCACCGGTGTCGCCCTGCTCGCCGCCGGACTGACACCGGATGTCACGAGCGTGGTGCTGATCCTGGGGCTGGCCGGCGTCGGCGCGGGCATCGCCGCGAACACCGGGCACACGCTGCTGGACCAGGAGGCCGAGGACTTCCGGCGTGCGCGGACCACCGAGCATCTGCACGCTGTCGTACGGGTGTTTGTGGCGGTGGCGGCGCTCGTCGCTCCGCTGGTCGCCGCCGCCATCGGGCCGCACCGGCTGGAAAGCGGCAAGTTCGTGTTCGCGCACGGGGGCGCGGCGTTCACGCTGATGCTGGTGGGGGCGCTGCTGCTGCCGGTGGCCGCGCTGGTGCTGGCGAAGGTCGACGACCGGTCAGGGGTGCCGCTCCGGCAGGACCTGCGGGACGCGTTGCTCAAGGGCGACGATCCGGCGCAGGCGCCCGCGTCCTCGGGGTTCTTCATCGCCCTGGAGGGTGGCGACGGGGCCGGGAAGTCCACCCAGGTCGAGGCGCTCGCCGAGTGGGTCCGGGCCAAGGGTCACGAGGTCGTGGTGACGCGGGAGCCGGGGGCCACTCCGGTGGGCAAGCGGCTGCGGTCGATCCTGCTGGACGTGTCGAGTGCCGGGCTGTCGCACCGGGCCGAGGCGCTCCTCTACGCGGCCGATCGTGCCGAGCACGTGGACACCGTGGTGCGGCCCGCGCTGGAGCGGGGTGCCGTCGTCATCTCCGACCGCTACATCGACTCGTCCGTGGCGTACCAGGGGGCCGGGCGAGACCTCTCGCCGACCGAGATCGCCCGGATCTCGCGGTGGGCGACCGATGGGCTCGTGCCCCATCTGACCGTGCTGCTGGATGTGTCGCCCGAGGCGGCGCGCGAGCGGTTCACCGAGGCGCCGGACCGGCTGGAGTCGGAGCCGGCGGAGTTCCACGAGCGGGTGCGGGCGGGGTTCCTGACGCTGGCCGCCGCGGACGCCGGACGGTACCTGGTCGTGGATGCCGCGCAGGACCCGGAAGCTGTGACGACCGTGGTTCGGGCCCGGCTCGATGTGATGCTGCCGCTGTCCGAGGCCGAGGTGAAGGCGCAGGAGGAGGCCCGGCGCAAGGCCGAGGAGGAAGCGCGGCGCAAGGCCGAGGAGGAGGCCGCGCGCAAGGCCGAGGAGGAGCGGCTGGAGCGGGAGCGCCAGGAGGAGCTGGCGCGGCTGCGGGCCGAGGAGGAGGAGCGCAAGCGACGCGAGCTGGAGGAGGCTCAGCGGCGCGAGGCGGAGCGGCAGGCGGAGGAGGCCCGGCAGCGGGCCGAGGAAGCGCGTCGCCGTGCCGAGGAGGAGCAGGCGCGGCTCCTCGCGGAGGAGAAGGCCCGTGCCGCGGAGGAGGAGCGGCGTCGGGTCGAGGAGGAACGGCGCCGTAAGCAGGCCGCGGAGGAGCAGCGGTTGCGGGCGGAGGCGGAGGCGCTCCGCCTGGAGAAGCAGCGGAAGGCCGAGGAGGCGCTGCTCCGGGCCGAGGAGGCGCGACGGGTGGCCGCGGCGGCTGAGGCCGAGCGTGCGGCTCGCGCCGAGGCGGATCGGGTCGCGGCGGAGCGGGCCGAGGCGGAGCGTGCGGCTGAGGCCGAGCGGGGGGCTCGGGCGGAGGCGGAGAGGGCCGCGGCGGCTCGTCGGGCCGCGGAGGCTCACCGGAACGCGGAGGCTGAGCGGGGTGCTGGGCGTGGCGCCGGTGGTGGCGCCGGTGGGGCTTCCGGTGGCGACGACGCGATCACGGTGGCCACGCCGGTCGTGACGCCGACGAACGCGTCGGGTGGGCCGGTGGACGAGACGGCCGTGTTGCCTCCGGTGCGGGGGGACGGGCCGGCGGGTTCGGGGCGTTCGCCCGGTGGGGCGGACTCCGAGACGACGGCGAAGCTGCCCAAGCCGCCGGTGCCGGGTTCGGGGGCGGCGGAGGACGAGACCGCGGTGCTGCCGCCGGTGCCTTCGGGAGCCGCAGATGAGACGGCGGTGCTGCCGCCGGTGCGGGAGGACCGGGTGCCGCCGGGGTACTTCCGGGACGAGCGGCCCGGGCCTGACGGGGCGGAGGGACGCACGCGCGAGCTTCCGCAGGTCGACGAGGAGGGGACGCCGCGGCGGCGGCCCCGGTCGGACTGGGCCGAGGAGACTCCGCTGGACGACCTGCCCACGCTCGCGGACGAACTGCTGGGCTCGCAGGACGGGGACGACCCCGATGAGGGGCGGGGCTGGCGGCGGCGACGCCGGTGAGGTGACACGCGCCCGGACCCCGAGCCGGAGGTGAGGCGTGGTCGTCCGCGGGCCGGGTCGGATGCGGGCCGGCGGGGATCGGGCCGACCGGGCCCGGCTGTCAGTGGGGTCGCGCACAATGGGGCGCGGAGAGGTGTCGTGGACGGAGGGCGGTGGGTCATGGCCGTGTGGGACGACCTGGTGGGGCAGGAGCGACTGAGTGCGCAGCTCGATGCCGCCGCTCGGGACGCGGACGCGATCGTCACGGCGGCGACGACGGGGACCGCACCTCCGGAGGCGTCGAGGATGACGCACGCGTGGCTGTTCACGGGGCCGCCGGGTTCGGGACGGACGACCGCGGCGCGGGCGTTCGCGGCGGCACTGCAGTGTGTGAGTCCGGACCGGGCGCTCGGGGGGAGTCCCGGCTGCGGGTTCTGCGACGGATGCCATACGGCGCTGGTGGGGACGCACGCCGATGTCAGCACCGTGGCGGCGGTGGGTGCGCAGATCCTGGTCGACGACATGCGGGACACCGTGCGCAAGTCGTACACCTCACCGGCGAACGGGCGCTGGCAGGTGATCCTCGTCGAGGACGCCGAGCGGTTGAACGAGAAGTCGGCGAACGCGGTGCTCAAGGCCGTCGAGGAACCCGCCCCGCGGACGGTGTGGATGCTGTGCGCGCCGTCGCTGGAGGACGTGCTGCCGACCATTCGCTCGCGGTGCCGGCACGTCGGACTGCTCACACCGTCGGTGGACGCGGTGGCGGACATGCTCGTACGACGCGAGGGCATCGAGCCGGAGGCGGCCGCGGTGGCCGCTCGGGCCACCCAGGGACACATCGAGTGGGCCCGGCGGCTGGCCACGGACCCGCGGGCTCGCGAGCGGCGGGCAGCGGTGCTGAAGCTGCCGCTGCGGGTCGAGGACATCGGGGGGTGCCTCAAGGCCGCGCAGGAGCTGGTGGACGCCGCGTCGGAGGAGTCGAAGCAGCTGGCCGAAGAGGTCGACACCAAGGAGACCGAGGAGCTGAAGGCGGCGCTCGGCGCGGCGCAGGGCGGGCGCATGCCGCGCGGTACGGCGGGGGTGATGAAGGACCTGGAGGACAAGCAGAAGCGGCGGCGCACGCGGGCGCAGCGGGACAGCCTGGATCTCGCGCTGACGGAGCTGACCGGGTTCTACCGGGATGTGCTGGCCCTGCAGATGGGGGCGCGGGTCGCGCTCGCCAACGTCGAGGTGCGGGAGAGCCTGGAGCGGATGGCGCGGGGTGGCACGCCGGAGTCGACCCTGCGGCGGATCGACGCGATCGCGGGCTGCCGGGAGGCGCTGGAGAGGAATGTGTCGCCGCTGCTGGCCGTGGAGGCGATGACGATGGCGCTGCGGGCCGGGTGACGTCGGGGCGGCTGGGGACGTCGGACGTCACGGGGGCGGCAGGGGACGTCGGACGTCACGGGGGCGGCAGGGGACATCGGACGTCACGGGGACGGCGGGGGACATCGGACGTCACGGGGACGGCGGAGCTGCGGCGTCCTCCTCGACGTGGCGGGCGGCCGGTGTGGCGCGTTCGGTTGACTGCGTCACTCGTACGAGCAGCATTCGTTCCCATTCGTGATCATTTGAGTGGTTCTGGTTACGCTCGCGAGATGCACACCAGGCGTACTTCCCGGCCGAACCGGTCCCTGCGGGCCGGCGGCGCGTTGCTCGCTGCCGCCGCGCTGCTCGTCGCGGGCTGCTCCTCCGGCGGCTCCCGTACGGCGGCCACCGTGGCGGACGGGGGGCCCGGCCTGGGCGCGCTGCCCCGGGCGACACCGTCGGTGCCGGCCGCGTACTACGGGCAGAAGCTGCGCTGGCGCGACTGCCAGGTCGCCGGTTTCCAGTGCGCCACGATGAAGGCGCCCCTCGACTACGCGAAGCCGAGCGAAGGCGACATCAGGCTGGCCGTCTCGCGCCGCAAGGCCACGGGCCCAGGGAAACGGCTCGGCTCGCTGCTGGTCAATCCCGGCGGGCCGGGCGGGTCGGCGGTCGGGTACGTGCAGGGGTACGCGGGCATCGGCTACCCGGCCGAGGTACGGGCGCGGTACGACATGGTGGCGGTGGACCCGCGGGGCGTGGCCGGCAGCGAGCCGGTCGAATGCCTCACCGGGCGACAGATGGACACGTACACGCAGACGGACCTCACACCGGACGACACGGGGGAGACGGCGAAGCTGGTCGCCGCGTACAAGCGGTTCGCTGAGGGGTGCGGGCAGCGGGCACCGCGGCTGCTGCGGCACGTCTCCACCGTCGAGGCGGCCCGGGACATGGACATCCTGCGGGGCGCGCTGGGCGACGAGAAGCTGACCTATGTGGGTGCCTCGTACGGGACGTTCCTCGGGGCGACCTACGCCGAGCTGTTCCCGAAGCGCGTCGGCCGGCTGGTGCTGGACGGCGCGCTGGACCCCTCGCTGCCCGCCCGCCGACTCAACCAGGAGCAGACGGCCGGCTTCGAGACGGCCTTCCAGGCTTTCGCGAAGGACTGCGTGGGGCGGAAGGACTGTGTGCTGGGGCGCACGCCCGCGCAGGTCGGCGACCGTCTGCGCGCGTTCTTCCAGCGGCTGGACGCGCGGCCTCTCCGGACCGGTGACGCCGACGGACGGCGGCTCGGCGAGGCCCTGGCCACGACCGGGGTGATCGCGGCGATGTACGACGAGGGGGCGTGGCCGCGGCTGCGCCAGGCGCTGACCGAGGCGGTCGGGAAGGGCGACGGCGCCGGCCTGCTCGCCCTCTCGGACAGCTACTTCGAACGCGGCCCCGGCGGCACCTACTCCAACCTGATGTACGCCAACGCGGCCGTGAACTGCCTCGACCTCCCGGCCGCCTACGACAGCCCCGAGGAGGTCGAACGGGCCCTGCCCGAGTTCGAGAGGGCGTCCCCGGTGTTCGGCCGGGCCCTCGCGTGGGCCTCCCTGAACTGTGCGTACTGGCCGGTGCGGGCGACGGGCGGACCGCACCGCATCGAGGCGAAGGGTGCCGCCCCGATCGTCGTGGTCGGCACCACACGCGACCCCGCGACCCCCTACCGCTGGGCCCGGGCGCTCGCCTCCCAGCTCTCCTCCGCCCGCCTCCTCACCTACGACGGCGACGGCCACACCGCCTACGGCCGCGGCAGCGCCTGCATCGACTCCACGATCAACGCCTACCTGCTCCGCGGCACGCCCCCCACGGACGGAAAGCGCTGCTCAGCGCCCTGAACCTGGCCCTCCGCGACGGCCCGTCCGGGCCTGTACGGGGCCCGTCGCCGGGTGCTCCGATCCCTGGTTCGGAGCAGCCGGGAAACTGTGTAGACTTACCGACGTTGCTGATCGCACCATAGTGCGGACAGCGCGCCGCCTTAGCTCAGATGGCCAGAGCAACGCACTCGTAATGCGTAGGTCTCGGGTTCGAATCCCGAAGGCGGCTCCATTGAACCCCCAGGTCGAATCGGACCTGGGGGTTTTGTTGTCTGTGCTGGTCGGCGCCTGGACGTGTGCGACGTCGCGACGGGGCCCGGGAGGCGCATTTCTGGCTCGCTGTGGCGGCTCCGTTTTTTTGGACCCCTGGCAGTCATGTTGCTGCTCGTTCAGGAACAACTCATGCGCTTGTGGTGCGTCTTGCCCAGAGATGCGGGATAAGGCCGTGATCTTCCTGTCGCCGCCTCGGGTGATGGGCGTGACCATGCGGCCCGTTGGCGCCTTCACCGAGGTGGCGGCCGTGCTGTGCTCGAAGGTGTGTACGGGAGTTGACGTCAACGCAGGTCCGCCCGGACGAGTGCTCGTCGAGGCCTGGATTTGCTCCGCCACAGCTTCCGTCCGGCCGGTCGGTGGTGGTGCGTGGTGTCGTTCTCGTGGCTGTCTGTCCGTGTGTTCGCGCCGGGGGCGTGGGCGGTCGTGAATGTCAGGAATGTGGAGGCTTCGGTCAAGTGCGCGGACCGGGCTGGGGGTTCGGGTGGGTGGGGGGTTGGGGCGAGGGGGTGTTCGCCGTCGGTCGGTGGGCTCGGGCGGCGTGGTGTTGCCCAGTTGTCGTACGGGGCGCTGGTGTCTCAGGTGACGAACAGGTGAGGTGGGTGTGGCGTGTGTTCGCTGGAGCTATTATGGTGCGGGTGATGTGTGTCACATTCGCTTTGTTTGTGCGAAGGATTTCGGGGGCGGGAGGCACAGTGTCCTGACTAGGTCGGTTTCTGATCGGGGATGTCCTCAAGTGCTTTGCTGATGAAGAGACTTGGCGAGGCGTGAGGGCAGTCGGGCCGGCCTGGTGCGGGGGTAGGGCAGCGTGTGCTGTTCGCTGATGCGGATTCACTCTGTGGAGCTTTCGTGACTTCGACAGGTGAACTCTGTGTTTCTCGTGTGTCGAGAGGGGCCGATTCGGCCCTAGATTTCCCCGCGTAGACCGCGAACGTCGCACATTTCGTCCACGTGTTTGGGCAAGGCTCCGGCTGGGGGTTCTGGGTTCGTGTCGGATTTCTTCGACGATGTCTGGTCATGGATAGTCATGGCGACCGCCGAGACATCGTGGCGTGAGTTGATGCCGTTGGGCATCGCCGGCGCCTTCGTCTGGGGCCTGTGGCTCTATCGGGCCGTGCTCTCGCGGTTCGCCAAGCCGGTGGTGAACAACTACCGGACCACGGTCTCCGTGGTGGTGCCGGCCTACCGGGAGGACGCGAGCATCCTGCTGGACTGCCTCGACACCTGGCTGGAGCAGGGCCCCACCGAGGTCATCATCGTGCCGGACGTGGAGGACACCGAGGTCCTGCGCAGGCTGTCGCAGGTGAAGGACCCGCGGGTCCGGGTGCTGGCGTTCGAGCACCGCGGCAAGCGGTCGGCGCTCGGGGTGGGGATCCGGGCCGCGACGAGTGAGCTCGTCGTACTCGTGGACTCGGACACCCGTTGGGAGCCGGGGCTGCTGGCCGCCGTCCAGATGCCCTTCGTCGACCCCGAGGTCGGCGGTGTGGGCACCCAGCAGAACGTCTACCAGCGCCGGACCAGCGTCTGGCGGCGTATCGCCGACTGGCTGGTCAACCTCCGCTACTACGACTACGTGCCGGCCATGGGCCGCGCCGGCGCCGTGGCCTGCCTGTCCGGTCGTACGGCGGCCTATCGGCGAGCCGCGATCGAGCCCGTGCTGGAGAACCTGGAGAACGAGTTCTTCCTGGGCCGGCGCTGCGTCGCCGGTGACGACGGGCGGCTGACCTGGCTGGTGCTGGCCTCCGGCTACAAGACCGTGCACCAGTCCTCGGCGCGGGCGATATCGATGTTCCCCTCCTCGTTCCGCGCCTTCGTCAAGCAGCGCGTGCGCTGGAGCCGGAACTCCTACCGCTGCTATCTGACCGCTCTCTACAAGGGCTGGCTCTGGCGCGTCCCCCTGGTCACCAAGATCACCGTGCTGCAGATCCTGCTGACGCCGGTGACGATGGGCATGGCGCTCGGGTACCTGCTGTTCAGCCGTCTGGAGCTGACCGGCCGGGGCGTGTTCCTCGTCCTGGTCTGGCTGCTCGTCGGTCGGGGCATCCGCGGCTACTCGCATCTGCGCAAGCACCCGCAGGAGTTGCTCCTGCTGCCGCTGCTCGCCCTCGTGGTCATCATGATCTCGCTGCCGATCAAGCTGTACGCCTTCATCACCATGAACAAGCAGGGCTGGCTGACCCGTACCAGCGACCGTATCGGTGGAGAGGGACAGGACTCCGCCTCCCTGGGGAGCACGACGCGGGTCACCGCGTCCACGTGGCCGGAGGTTCAGCAGTCATGACGCGTCACCGACTTTCCACCGTCCGGCGGACACTCAGGGGCGCGGTCGTGCTGCCCCTGGCCGCCGGTCTGGTCCTCGCCTCCGCGGCTCTCTCGCCGGCCGCCGACGGGGACGACAAGCCACAGGTCAACGCCGCCGACGCGGAGAACGAGACCGCGCTCGTGGCCGCCGAGGACCACCGTCTCGACCAGGTCCGCGCGGTCGCCGCCGTCGCCCCCCTCAAGGGCGGTGAGTGGAAGGCGCCGTACCGGCTGGACACCGGCGACGGCTACACGCTGGTCCTCACCGAGCGCAGCAACGCCTACACCGTCTCGGACCTGCTGGAACTGGCCCCGCAGACTTTCGTCCGCCAGCCGGACGGCGCCTACCTGCTGACCGAGAACATCTATCTGAACGCCGGCGCCAAGCTGAAGCTGTCCAACCCGGGCGGACTGACGCTGCGGATGGCCAGCAGCAACAAGGGCTTCGTCAGCATCGTCTCCTTCGGCGGCCGGCTGACCCTGGAGGGCACCCCGCAGGCGCCCCTGCGGATCACGAGCTGGAACGACAAGAAGAACAAGCCGGACACCGACGTACGGGACGGCCGGGCCTACATCCGCGCCATCGGCGGCCAGTTCTCCATGAAGTACGCCAAGGTCGGCGATCTCGGCTTCTGGAGCGGGCGCACCGGCGGACTGAGCCTCACCGGGACCGACCGCCCCGACACCGGCAACATCGAGGATTCGACGGTGTCGCCGGGGACGAAGGCCGGCAGCGGCGGCGTCGTGGCGCAGCCCTCGGGCTCGCTGGCCACGCCGGACACCCGGTTCTCCGTGCCCAGCCTCTCCTACGTCTCCGCGGAGATCGGCCACTCCACCCTCACGGGCAACGCCTACGGGCTGTTCCTCTCCGGCGCCAACGGCGTCAGCATCAGCGACAGCACGGTGCAGAAGAGCCTGGAACACGGCGTGGTCCTGCACCGGTTCGTCACCAACGCCGTCGTCGAGCGGACCGTCTCCAAGGAGAACGGCGGCGACGGGTTCGTGCTGGCCCGTGCCACCGAGCAGGTCCGGGTCAGCGGTTCCACCGCCGAGGGCAACGGCGGGAACGGGTTCACCCTCAGCGGCCGGCCGCTCGCCAGCGGACCCTCGGCGTCCGGCGAGTCCATCAGCAGCTACGGCTCCAACTCCGTGTCCGACAGCATCGCCACGGACAACGGCCACTACGGCATCGAGATCTTCGGCGGCAAGGACGTCGGGGTGCAGAACAACCGGGTCGAGGGCGGCGACATGGGCATCGTGGCCCGCAAGGACGCCACCAAGGTCGCCATCACCGGCAACCGGCTGACCGGTCAGTCACGGCAGGGCATCTCGGTGCGCGACGGAGTGACCGCCGCGACGATCACCGGCAACATCGTCGAAGGCACCGAGACCGGTATCTACATACGGGACTCGGTCGGCGAGATCCGCGGCAACACGATCCAGGACGGCACCAACCACGGGATCACCATGGTCGGCGGTGTCTCGGAGTCGATCATCACGTACAACGTCATCTCCGGGGTCGGCCCGAGCGCCGTGGACACCACCCGGGCCCACGGTGACATCGCCGTCAAGCAGAACCAGACGTTCGCCTGGCACGACACCAGCTCCTTCTGGGTCAAGTTCCGGCACTACGCGAGCCCGATGACGCTGCTCTGGGCGTTCATCCTGCTGCTCATCCTGGTCTCGGCCGTGCTGGGCCGCCGCCAGAGCCGCAGAGGAAGCCGTCGCGGCGGCGGGCGCCTCGGTGTGCACCCGTACGAGGACAAGAAGTCGGTGAGCAACAGCGCGTCCGTCGTCGAGGTGCCCCTGCGGCAGAACCCCGACCGCAGCTGGTTCTCCAAGGACGAAGAGACCGCCGCCCTGCGGGTTCTGGCTCCCCAGTCCGTCCCAGCCGCCCGTCCGCCCCGCTGACGACGCGTTCCCGCCCACCGGAGTTGCCGTTCATGTCTTCCGAACCGCCCACGCCGAACGAACCGCCCACGCCGAACGAACCGAGTACGCCCGGCGAACCGAGGACGCCGAGCGAACCGCCCATGCCGGGCGAGTCCCCCAGCCCGGGTGAGGCGTCCGCGCCCGGTGAACCGCCCATGCCGAGCGAGCCGCCCAGGCCGAGCGAGGCGCCCGCGCCCACCGGGCCGCCCATGCCGGACGCGCCGCACACGTCCGTCCAGCCGCTCGCGGCGAGCCAACCGCCCGCGCCCGAGCGCGGTTCCGCCCGGCAGCCGGCTCTCTGGCTGGCGGGGGGCGCGTTCCTGCTCGCCCTGGCGGCGCTCGTCGTGGCGGTGACGCGGGACGGCGGATCGGAGCCCGCCGAGGTCACGGCCGGGGCGACCACCGCCGGGCCCAGGGAGTCCGTGCTCTCACCGACCCCGGACGAGCCGTCCGTCCTGCCGACCCGCACGGCCGCCCCCGAGGCGGCCCCGACCGAACACGCCACCAGCGGCTCGGTGCCGGACGCCGCGGTGACCTGCCCGCCCGCCTCCGTCAAGGTCAGCGACGCCACCACGCTCGAACAGGCCCTCGCCCAGGCGCGACCGGGAGACAGCATCGCCCTGGCCAACGGCGTCTACGCGGGCAACTTCACCGCCGAGGCCTCCGGCACCGCCGAGAAGCCGATCTTCCTGTGCGGCAGCGCCGGCGCGGTCGTCGACGGTGGTGACACGGACGACGGGTACGCCTTCCACCTGGACCGGGTCAGCAACTGGCGGCTGGTGGGCTTCACCGTCCGCAACGCCCAGAAGGGCGTGATGGCGGACGGCACGGTGGGCACCGTCATCCAGGGCCTCACCGTCGAACAGATCGGCGACGAGGCCATCCACCTGCGCAACTTCAGCTCGGACAACATGGTCCGGGACAACACCATCCGCAACACCGGCCTGCGCCGCGAGAAGTACGGCGAGGGCGTCTACATCGGCACGGCCAAGTCCAACTGGTGCACCGTCAGCGACTGCAAGACGGACGCCAGCGACCGCAACGTGGTGCTCGGCAACGACATCCGGGACACGACCGCCGAGTCCATCGACATCAAGGAAGGCACCAGCGACGGCAAGGTCATCGACAACACCTTCGACGGATCGAAGCTGAGCGGCTCCCACAACAACGACTCCTGGGTCGATGTGAAGGGCAACGGCTGGCTGCTGCAGGGCAACACCGGCAGCAACTCCCCGGAGGACGGCTTCCAGACCCACAAGCTCGTCAACGGCTGGGGCACCGGCAACATCTTCAAGGACAACACCGCGAACGTGGACGGGCCCGGTTACGGCTTCCACCTCACGTCCGACGGCAACAAGGTCACCTGCGACAACAAGGCGAAGGACGCGGCCGAGGGGCTCGCCAACGTCGACTGTTCCTCCTGACCGCGCCTCCTTCGCCTCTGCCGTACCTTCCGCCCTCCCGTGCCTTCGCCTCTGCCGTACCTTCCGCCTCTCCCGTGCCCTCCGCTCCTCCCGAGCCCGCCGCCTTTCCCGCGCCGTCGCTGCCGCGGGCCGTCACGCACACCGGCTCGTGCGGCGGGCCGATCCGCCCCGCAACACCTCTGGAGACCACCATGACCTGGTCGGACGACACCGACAGAACCGCGCCCCGCCTCACCGTCATAGGCACCGGCTACCTCGGCGCCACCCACGCCATCTGCATGGCCGTCCTGGGCTTCGACGTGCTCGGCGTGGACGTCGACCCCGTCAAGATCGAGCGGCTGAACTCGGGCGAGGTGCCGTTCTTCGAGCCCGGACTGCCCGAACTGCTCGCCAAGGCCCTCGACAGCGGCCGTCTGCGGTTCACCACGAGCTTCGCCGAGGCCGGCGAGTTCGGCGACGTCCACTTCGTCTGCGTGGGCACGCCCCAGCAGCGGGACTCGTACGCGGCGGACCTGACCTACGTCGACAGCGCGGTCGAGGAACTGGCCCGGCACCTGCGCAGGCGCACCCTCGTGGTCGGCAAGTCCACGGTCCCGGTGGGCACCGCCGCCCGGCTCACGGAGATCGTCCGGCGGACGGCCCCGGCCGGGGCGGACGTCGAACTCGCCTGGAACCCGGAGTTCCTGCGCGAGGGCTACGCCGTCGACGACACCATGCGGCCCGACCGGCTGGTCTTCGGCACCGAGTCGGCGTGGGCCGAGGAGCAGCTGCGCGCCGCGTTCGCCCCGGTGATCGCCCAGGGCACCCCGGTGGTCGTCACCGACCTGCCCACCGCCGAACTGGTCAAGGTCGCCGCCAACTCCTTCCTCGCCACGAAGATCTCGTACATCAACGCCATGGCGGAGGTCTGCGAGGCGACCGGCGCCGATGTGACGGGTCTCGCGGAGGCGCTGGCCTACGACGACCGGATCGGCGGCCGGTTCCTCAAGCCTGGCCTCGGCTTCGGCGGCGGCTGCCTGCCCAAGGACATCCGGGCCTTCAGCCACCGGGCCGAGGAGCTGGGCGTCGGTCAGGCCGTCTCGTTCCTGCGCGAGGTCGACGCCATCAACCAGCGCCGCCGGGCCCGCACGGTCGACCTGGTCCGCGAGCTGGCCGGCGGGGAGCTGGCCGGCGCCAAGGTGACCGCGCTCGGGGCGGCGTTCAAGCCCAACTCCGACGACATCCGCGACGCCCCCGCCCTGGACGTGGCGAGGACCCTGCACCAGGCGGGCGCCCAGGTGACCGTCATCGACCCGGCGGCCCTGGAGAACGCCCGCCGCGCCTACCCGGACCTGCACTACGGCACGGACGTGCTCACCGCGGCCACCGGGGCCGATGTGGTCGTCCTGCTCACGGAGTGGGCGGAGTTCCGGGAGATCGACCCGGACGCCCTGGGCGCGGTCGTGGCCCGGCGCCGGATCGTCGACGGACGGCACGCCCTCGACCCGGCGCAGTGGCGGGCCGCGGGGTGGGACTACCGGGCGCTCGGCCGACCCTGACCTCGGGGGCCGGCGGCCACACCCGTGGCCGTCGGCCGGGTCGTCATCCCCGCTTCTGGTGCTGCTCGGGCAGACGGCTCTCGGGGTGCACCCACAGCACGACGTTGTCGAGGTAGCCGGCCGCGCCGCCCTCCCGTTCGCGCCGGAAGAACTCGATGACCTCCTGGTCGGAATGGCGCAGGCTGAAGTGGGTCAGCACGAACAGGGTCTCCGGGTGCGCCTCGACCACCGGACGCAGCTCGCTCCACACGGTGTGCCCGACCTGCCGGGCCCGGGTGAGCTGCCCGTCGTCGAGGTAGGTGCACTCGGTGATGACGACCGGGTAGTCGAACAGCCAGGGGTTGCGCGCGAACACGCTCGCGTGGGTGTCGCCGAGGAAGGCGAAGGCCGGGCGGCGGATCTCCTCATCGACCGTGCCGGGGCCCTCCTTGCGCCGCTCGGCGATGATCCGGCCGAACTCACCGGCCCGCCCGGCCGCGACCATCGACGCCTTCAGCTCCTCGTACTCGGGCTTCAGGACCGTCTTCTTCTCCGCGAAGCAGTAGCCCACGCACGGCACCTTGTGCAGGCACTCGACGACCCGGACCGCGTACTCCCCGCGGCGGCCCACGGAGAACTCCGCGCCCGCGCGCACGCCGTGCAGACGGCACTCCGGGGCGCGGGACGGATCGAAGCCGGCCCCGTGGTTCAGCTCGCTCGAAGCACGCAGGTAGGCCGCCGCGTACGGTTCGGCGGCGGCCGGCAGGTAGATGTCCACCCCCGCGTCCCTGGCGGCCAGATAGTCGAGGTCCTTGGAGTGGTCGAGGTGGGTGTGGGTCAGGAGCACCGTCTCCACCTGCCGGCCCTCGGCCAGCCCGGCGTCGAGGGAGCAGCGCAGCTCGGGGAGGTGGAAGAAGGTCTTGTCGTTCGCGCGGGAGTAACCGGTGAGGGTCAGTCCGGTCCCGGGGACGCGCCAGGTCTTCCACTGGCGGAACGGGTGGCCCTGGTCGAGGCGTCGGGGGTGGGCGGGGCGGAGGTCAGGTGGGTGGGTCATGCCGGTTCGCTCCCTGGCCTCGTCGTCACCGACCCGCGGGTGCACGGGATTTCGGCTGATCGTACGGGGCGTCGCCGGACCGGTTGCGGTATTTTCCGTGCCCACTCCGGTGGACCGCTCGGCCGTACGACCACCCGTGCGACGAGGTGCTCCACGGAACGGGACGTCCGCGCCGCGCTGTCCCGCGCCGCCGGTGACGAGGTGTCCGCCGAGGTGCTGCCGGCCCTCGTGAAACGGGATGCGGTCGGCTGAACGACGCTATGGCGAAGGTGATTTGGCGGCGCTCGTGAACGCGGTCGACGACGCTCTCGATGACGCCTTCGCCCTCGACGTCACCGGTGAGGGTCTACGGCCGTCACCGGTGAGGGCCTGAGGGTCTACGGCCGTCACCGGTGAGGGTCTACGGGGACGCCGGTGAGGGCCTACGGGGACGCCGGGCGCCGCGTCCTCCTGCCGGGCGGACCCGTCGTCGCCCGGCGGGTCGGCCACCTCGCCGGGGCGGACACCAGCGGGCCGGTGAGGGAAGCCTCGTCAGGCACCTCCCGTGCGGTGCGGCCGGTCCGGCCCCCGGGCACCGTCGCCGGGCGGGACGTCCCTCTCCCGGCCTTCGCCGGCAGGCCCGGGTCCGCGACTGCGTGAGCGGGCGCCTTGTGCCGCGGGCCGACCCGCCGGGGCCGCGGTGACCTGTCTCTCGCCTGTACGTCTTCGCCCAGTCGCCGGGCGGACGTTTAACCGCCTGCCGGCTGCGACCGCGCATCCACCGGGCGGGGCCGGGGGTTCGGCGTGCCGGGCGGGTCAGTCGCGGGCGAGGGAGCCGCCGGACGGCTCCGGGCCCGGGTGCTCGCGGGTGCCGGGCTCGTCGCGGCTCACCTCGTGGTGGTGGCCGCCGGGGCCGGGGAGGGGCTTGAGGTCCACTTGGACGCGGTGGGTGGAGTCATGGCTCACCGAGCCGCCGAGGCGGGCCTCGACCACGCCGAGACGCAGGCCCGCGCCGCCCTCGCCGCCCCGGTGGAACTGGACCGAGAACTCCAGGCTGACCTGCTCCACACTGAACCGCCAGTCGCTCGCCGCGCCTTCGGCCTGTGCCCTGGCCAGCTCCGCGCGGACCGTGCCTATGGCCTCCGCGAGACCGACCGGTTCGGGTTCGCCCATGTCACCATCCCGTCGTCTTCCCCTGATCGGCCGATCCGAGTTGGTTACAGAGTCTAGGGACGCACCATGCCTCGCGCGTAGTGTGAGGCGGCATGGGGGAATTGCGTGCGGACTGGAGGCTCAGGCTGCGGCGCGGGGACGCGCACGGACCCATCTGCGGCGCCGGTGTGCTCGTCGATCAGCGGACGGCGCTGAACTGCGCACACGTGGTGCGCGATCCGGACGCCGTGATGTGGCTGGAGTTCGCCGAGAACGCCGACCTCGCACCGGTGTCCGCGCGTGTCGCGCCCGGTGGGTGGCTGCCCGACGCCCCCGGGGGCGGTGAGGACGTCGCCGTGCTCCGGCTGGACAGCCCGCGGCCCCGGGCGCGACCCGCCCGGCTGGAGCCCGCGCTGTGGGGCGGGGCGGAGGTGTCCGCCACCGGCTACGCGGAGGGCTTCGACGACGGCATGTCCCTGTGGGGCCGGATCGGCGGGGTCAGCGGTGAGCGGGTGCAACTGGACGCCGTCACCAAGGCCGAGGTGGTGCGCAAGGGTTTCAGCGGCGCCGCCGTGTGCACCCGCCCCGGTGAGGGGCGCCCGGTGCGCGTGGTCGGACTGATCGTCAGCTGGCGGGGTGACATGGGGGAGTTGCTGCCCGAGAACAACCGGCTCGCCTTCTCGTATCTGATCCCCGTCGAGCGCATCGCCGAACTCTCGTCCCTGATAAAGGAGTTGAGCAGCCCGCACGCCTGGGACCACGACTTCGAGGAGCGGCTGGCCCGCTGGTTCGACGACCCCGACGAGGATCCGGTGAAGATCACCGTGGTGCCTGCGGGCAGCGGCAAGGAACGTTCCCTGGGGCATCTGGCGCACCGGGCCTCCCTCGTCCACCGCGGCGGTGTGTCCGGCAGACCGGACCTCGCCGATCACGCCCTGGGCCACATCGCGTTCCCGCCCGGCCAGTACCTGGCGTACTGGGATTGGCTGCTCGGCACCCGGTCCCGGCCCGCGCGGACTGCCGCCCCCGCGCCCGGCACCCCCCTGCCCGGTGGCCCGGTGCCCGGTGGCCCGGTCACCGTCCTCGTCGACGGCCTCGACGAGGAGCCGGAACCGGGGCCGCTGATCGAACTCCTCATCCGATTACGGTCGTTCGGCTTCCGGCTGCTGCTGGTCTTCCGGCACGAGGGCGGCACCGGTTGGACCGCCGCCCGCGACCGGCTCCTCGCCCCCGCGCTCCTCGCCCACGCGGACACGCTCCTCACCCGGCTGGAGGGGGCGGAGTTCAGCCGCGCGGTCCGGCACGGCGTCGTCGACAGCGCCTCCCTCGGCTCGATGACCGAGACGGCCGACCGGCGCCGCGCCGAGCGCCGCCTGATCGACGAGACCACGGGCCAGGACCCGCAGTGGCGGCTCGCCCGGCTGCGCGAACTGATCAGAACCCTGCGTGCGGACCTGCGGCGCTGCGGGGACGCGACATGAGGCCCGGGACGGGAGCGGGCACGGGGCCCGAGCCGGGGGCGGGGACGGGGCCCGAGCCGGGGGCGGACACAGGTCTTGAGCCGGGGGCGGGTACGGGGCCCGCTTCCGGCCCCGGTACGGGTTCCGCCCCGCCGTCCCCGCCGCCCGTCCCGTCCGCGCCCCCCGCCTCGACCACCCCACCAACCCCACCAACCCCACCAACCCCACCCACCCCACCCACCTCACCAACCCCACCAACCCCGTCCGCCCCCACGCCGGACGGCGAGCGCGGGACGCCCTGTCCGCACCGCCGCTTCACCGGCGCGCCCTGCGGCGGCACCGTGCTGCCCACCGGGTATTGCGCCGTGTGCGGGCGGGCACAGGACGGCCCCCGGCTGCCCGCCCTGCCCGAGGACCCGCGCGAGTTCGGCCCCGCCGAGCTGCTCGCGCTGCCCGAGCGGGCGCCGCGCCCCGCGCGGGAACGCCTCATCCACCCCGAGGCACCGCTCCGGGTCCGGATGGGGTGCTCGTCCCCCGAGTGCGGCATCACCTTCGCGCCGCCCTACACCGTGGGCCGGGTGCCGGTCGAGGGGTACTGCCCGGCCTGCGGCATGCCCTACTCGTACCGGCCCGAACTCGCCGAGGGCGACATGCTGCGCGACCAGTACCGGATCATGGGGCCCATCGCGCACGGCGGCCAGGGCTGGGTCTATCTCGCCGAGGACACCCACCTCGGTGACGTGGTCGCCGTCAAGGGCATGCTCAACCGCTACGAGCAGGACGGGGCCCGGCTCGCCGACGTCGAGCGCCGCAACCTCGTCGCCATCCGCCACCCCCGCATCGTCCAGATCCGCGACTTCGTCGCCCGGCGCGACGGCACCGGGCAGGTCACCGGCGGCCACATCGTCATGGACGACGTCGGCGACGGCACCCTGGAGAAGGTCGTCAAGGAGACCCGGCGCGGGGAGTCCGTCCTCGACATCGAGCACGTCGCCGCGTACGGCTGCCAGATCCTCGAAGCCTTCGTCCATCTGCACGCCGGCGGCGAACGGGTCTTCGTGTACGGGGACATGAAGCCCTCGAACGTCGTGCACCACGGAGACGGTGTCAAGGTCATCGACCTCGGCGGGATGCGGGAACAGGGCCAGAGCCAGCCGCCCGCCCATGTCACGCCCGACTACATGGCGCCCGAGACGGCGTTCGCGCCCATGCCCACCACCGCCCACGACCTGCACACGGTCGGCGTCACCCTGCGGGAACTCGCCGGCTGGGCCGTCGACGAGGTGCCCGGTCTCGGCACCGCCTCCTTCCGGGGCGTCGTCGACCGCGCCACCCGCGCCGACCCCGGCCTGCGCTTCGCCGACGCCCGGGAGATGGCGGGCCAACTGCGGGGCGCCCTGCGGGAGATCCGCGCCCTGCGCGGCAAGAGCGACCCGCCCGAACCCTCCGACTACTTCTGGCCGTCCCCGCAGTTGCTCGGCGCCCGCCTCGGTACGGTCCCCGGCATCGAGCACTGGCTGGAGCGCCCCCGGCGCGACCGCTACGATCCGCCGCTCGCCCCCGCCCTCGACCTCGGCACGCCCACCCCCACCGAGATCGCCCGCCGGCTGCCGGTGCCCAGGCGCTACCCGGGCGACCCGCAGACCACCCGGTTCGAGGTGAGCAGTGGCTACGACCCGGGCCGCCTCCTCGACCAGGAGGACGGCAAGCCGCCCTCGGTGGAGATCCGCCTGCACAACGTGCGGGTCCTGTTGGCACGGGACTCGCGGGACGACCTGGAGCGGGCCCAGGAGGAACTCGACACCGCCGACTCCCTGCCGGGCCCGTCCGCCGTGCGCCGGTGGCGGCTGGAGTGGCACCGCGCCCTGGTCGCGCTGCGCCGCGCCGACCTCGACGGCGACCCGCGGCGGATCGCCGAGGCCAAGCGCCACTTCACGAAGGTCCGCCTCGAACTGCCCGGCGAGTACGCCCCCAAGCTGGCCCTCGCCTACTGCGGCGAACGGCTCGGCGAAGACACGGCCGGGCCCACCGCCAAGGAGCTGTACGAGGCCGTGTTCGCCCGCAACCCCGCGCACGGCGGCGCCGCCCTGGGCCTCGCCCGGCTCGCCCTGCGCGCGGGCGACCGGCGGGCCGCACTCGACGTCCTCGGCCGGGTCCGCCCCGGCACCCTGGACCACACCGTCACCCGGATCGCCTCCTTACGGATCCGCGCGGCCCGGCTGCCCCGGGACACCGCGCCGCTGCCCGAGCCCAGCGAGGTCGATGCGGCGCTGGCCGAACTGCGCGACCTCGTACGCCGGGAGCCCGGGGCCGGCGTGCCGGGGCTGTCCGAGGACGAGGCGCTGCGCCTGAGCACCGAACTGCACGAGTGGCAACTGGACGCCCTCTACAGCCGCGACGACCGCCCCGGCCCCCGGGGCGGCGGCCGTCTCGACCCCCGGGGCCTGCGGCGCCTGAGCGCGCAGGAGCGCCGGCTGCGCGAACGGATCGAGTCCCACTACCGCCAACTGGCCGCCCGGCACGCCGGATCGGCCGCCACCCACGAGCATCTCGTGGACCTTCTGCAGGCGGTCCGGCCACAGACGGTGGTGTGAGTACCGGCGGGTATCGGCGAACGGGGAAGGGAACGGTGACGCACGACATGAGCAGGCATCCGGGCCGGCGCGCGGGCCGGCACCTGAACGGGCGGACGGGCGGTGGGGGCCGGCCGGCGCAGCCGGACATCCGGTTGCGGGTCGACCTCGGCGGTGATCTGCGACCGCACCGCAGCGCGAAGATCGAGGCGCATCTGCGGGTCGACGTGAGCGCCGGCGGGGCGCCCACCGAGCTGCCCGCGATCGAACTCGCCGTGATCATCGCGGTCGACGTGGCCGAGCCGCTCCGGGCGGCCGTCCGGCACGCCCTGCCGGCCGCGCTGCGCGCCCTGCCCGACGGCATCTCCTTCACCGTGCTCGGGGCCGGCCCCGAGCCCGTCCGGTGCCATCCCGGGGGTGACACCGAGTGGGCCGTCGCTGACGAGAACGACAAACGCCGGGCCGCCTTCGCCACGGGCGCGATCCCGCTGCACCGGGACGGCCCGCGCCCCGCCGGATACGCGGCCTGGGCGGCCCGAGCACGCGCCCTGCTCGCCGCCCGCCCCCTGTCCGTACGCCATCTGCTGCTGATCACCGACGGCAGCAGCGCCCCCGGCGAGACCCGGCTGGAGGAGGAACTCGACGCCTGCGCGGGCCACTTCACCTGCGACGTCCTCGCCGTGGGCGTGGACTGGACCCCCGAACCGCTGCTGACACTGGCCGAACGGCTGCACGGCACCGCCGAGTTCGTGGACGACGGCCTCGGCACGGCGATCACCGCCGCGATCCGGCGGCTGCGCCGGGTGCACGCCCCCCAGTTGCCGATCGAGGTGACCGTACGGCCCACGGTGCGCCAGGTCGCGCTGAACGAGAAGGCACCCCGGCCGCACCGCCTCGGCGGGCTGCCCCAGCCCGGCCTGCCGCACCGGTGGAGCTTTCCGACGTACCAGTGGGAGGAGGGCGGCCGCGACTACCTCCTCACCCTCGTCGCCGACGCCGACAACGACCCGCTGGAGACGTATCTGCAGTTCGCCATGGTCTCCGTCGGTGACGTCCACGCGGCCGTCACCGCCCGCTGGCACCGCCCCGAACTGCCGCCGCCCGACCTGCCGGCGGGCGCCGCCAGTGTGCGCGACCAGAAGTCCACCACCGTGATGCGGGAGGCCCTGCGCCGGGGACTCGTCGCCCTCGGGGAGCAGCGACGCAAGGCCGCCGAGGGGCATCTGGGGCGTGCGGCGCGGCTGGCGGACCGGTTGGGCACGGACTGGGTGCTGGACGAGATCCGCGCGGTCGCCGACATCGAGGACGCGCCCGCGGGCCTGGTCCGGCTGCGGCACGCCGTGCACGCCGACACGCTCGGGCCGATGATCCTGCGCGCCGGATCCCGTCCCGTCCCCGTGACCGCCACCGCCGGTCCACTGCCGGGCCCGCGCTGCGTCCGGTGCGCCACCCGGGCCGGGGCCGAGGCCCGCCACTGCATCGTCTGCGGGGAGGAGCTGCTGTGACCACCGGACACCCCCGCCACGCCCCGCGCTCCTCGTACGCCCCGCCCCTGCGCTTCGCGCCGTACTCCCTCGGTGCCTTCTGGCGTGCGCGGTTGCGCGGGCGGCGCACGCGCTGGCTGCTGGAGGCGCATCTGCTGGTCCTGACGGTGTGCGCGCTCGTGGCGGCCGGCGCCCTGTTCGTGTCCTGCCGACAGGTCCAGGGCGGCGCGCAGACGCTCGCCGGCGAGGAGGCGCCGGCCGTGCAGGGGCTCGCCGCCACCCGGCTCGCGGTCCTGCGCGCCGACCACGAGGCCCGGAAGCTGGTCGAGTCGAAGCTCGTCGACGTCGCGGGCACGGGCGAGGCCTACCGGACCCAGCTCTCCGCCGCCGACCAGGGACTGTCCCGGATCGCGGACCGCACGGACCAGGATCTCGGTACCGTCAACGGTCTGCTCGCCACCTACGGCAACTCCCTCAACCTCGGTACGGCCATGTACCGCGACCAGCCCCTCATGAGTAGGCAGAAGCTCGCCGAGGCGCACTCGCTGCTCGTCCGGCAGGGCGTGGGACTCGTACCCCGCCTCGACGCGATCCAGCGGATCCAGACGCGGCACGCCGAGGTCACCGCCACCGAGGGGTGGCTGCAGCGCAGTGGCTGGTGGCTCGCCGAACTCGCCCTGCTGGCTCTGGCGCTGTCCCTGCTGTCCGCGCTGTTCGTGCTGCGCGACCGCTGCGGCCGCGACTGGAACCCGTACCTGCTCGCGGCCTTCGCCCTGACCGTGCTGCTCGGGATCGTGCCGCTGCTGACGATGTCGTCCGCGCAGGCCGACCTCGACCGGGTGGCCGGGGACCTGCGGGAGATCACCGAGGTCTCCCGGCAGCAGGAGCAGGGAGCGAGGTTGGAGGGGTACCAGCAGACCGTCGCGGAGCGGTCCGAGGACGTCCGGGACGTCCTGGCCGACGACACCTGGACCGAGCGCGTGCACCAGGGCACCCTGACCGGCGGCCTGCTGCTCGTCGTCCTGCCCGTGGTGGGGCTCGGACTCCGGCTCGACAGCGACTACTGGAGGCGGCGGTGACCCGGCGGTTCAAGGTGCTGGTGCTGCTGGTGGCGCTGCTGCTGGTCTCCGCCGGCAGCATGGTGGCGGTCTGGTCGCAGCGGGAGGACGAGCCGGTCACCGTCCTGGGGCCGTGGACCGGCGAGCAGGGCGAGCAGTTCGAGGTGCTGCTGCGGGGCTTCGGCATCCGCTTCGAGTACCAGGGCACCGCCGCCCAGCGCGAGGTGCTGCTGTCCAAGGTGCAGTCGGGGGAGCCCCCCGACATCGCGATCATGCCGGGCGTCGGCGAACTCGCCGAGTACGCCGCCCAGGACCGCCTCAAGCCGTTGAACGGCCTCTACGCCGAGGAGGAGTACGGGGCCCCGTGGCAGCCGGTGAACAAGCCCTCGCAGCGCGCGTACTGGGTGCCGGTCAAGGCGGACCTCAAGAGCATCGTCTGGTACCGCGAGGGCGAGCGCCCGGCCGGTTCCCCCGCCCCGCTGACCAGTTGGTGCGTCGGGATGGGGGACGACGGGGCGTCCGGCTGGCCCGGCAGCGACTGGATCGAGGACCTCGTGCTGCAACGCCAGGGCCCGGACGTCTACGGCAGGTGGGCGCTCGGCGACCCCACCGTGCCCTGGACCGGGGCGGCGGTGCGGGACGCGTGGGACGCGTGGGCCGGGCTGCTCCAGCAGGACGAGAAAGCGGCCGAGCGGGCCCTGCTCACCGACCACCGGGGCGAACCCGACGGGTACGGCCTGCTCTTCGACGGCCCGAAGGGGTGCGCGCTGGAGCACCAGGGCTCCTTCGCCCGCTCCTTCTACCGGGAGAAGCGGCTGCAGGCGCGCCTGATGGATTCCGCTCCCCTGCTGCCCGGTGGCGGCTACCGGGTCCGGGCCCACGAGGTGACCGGTGACTTCGCCGCGCTGTTCAGCGACCGCGCCGAGGCACGGGACCTGATCGAACGGCTGGCCTCGCGGGAAGGTCAGCAGGAGTGGGCCGACTCCGCGAACGTCTTCTCGGCGAACCGCCGGGTGCGACAGCGCGACCGCCGTGTCGAGCGGGAGATCGCCGACCGCCTCACCGGCCCGGGCCCCCGCTGCCTCGACGCCTCCGACGTCATGCCCCCCGCCGTCCGCGACGCCTTCTACGAGGCCGTCCTGCTGACCATCGCCCGCGCGGCGGCCGGCGAGGACATCGACGTACCGGGCCTGTTGCGCGACGTACAGAGCGTGGCGGACAGCCGGACCGACCGGCGGCCGGCTCTGCGGGGGGTGTGCAGCAGGTAGTCGGCCGGCGTCGGGGGAGGGCGGGCGGCAGCGGGACGCGGCTATCCCTCCGGAGCGGCCGGCGGCCCCTCCGCCGCGCCCGGCACGATCAGGCCCGTCTCGTACGCCACCACCACGGCCTGGGCGCGGTCGCGCAGGCGGAGTTTGGCGAGGATGCGGGCGACGTGTGTCTTGACGGTGGCCTCGCTGAGGCGGAAGTGGGCGGCCAGTTCGGTGTTGCTGAGGCCGGTGGCGAGGGACCGGAGGACCTGGAGTTCGCGGGGGGTCAGGGGGGCCAGATCGCGGTGCAGGGCCGGGGTGTCGGGGGCGGGCGAGACGAACCGCTCGATCAGGCGGCGGGTGATGGCGGGGGAGAGGAGCGCGTCGCCGGTGCGGGCCAGACGGACGGCGGCCACCAGGTGCTCGGGGGTGACGTCCTTGAGCAGGAAGCCCGTGGCGCCGGCGGTGAGGGCGGCGTAGACGTAACGGTCCAGGTCGAAGGTGGTCAGCATGACGACGCGGGGCGGGTCCGGGACCGCGCCGGACAGGATGCGGCGGGTGGCCTCCAGACCGTCGGTGCCGGGCATGCGGATGTCCATCAGGACGAGGTCCGGGCGCGTGCGGTGGACCACGTCGACGGCCTGCTCGCCGTCGGCCGCCTCGCCCACCACGTCGATGCCGTCGGCCGAGAGGATCATGTGGAAGCCGGTGCGGACCAGGGCCTGGTCGTCGGCGATGACCACGCGGGGGCGGTCCGGGGCGGCGGGGTGCGTCGCGCCGGGGTGAGCGGCCGTCATGAGGAGCGCCCCGGGGCCGGGGTGCCGGTCGTCGGGGGTGGGCCGGGCGGGTTCGGGGCGGGGTGGTCCCCGGGGGGCGCGTTCCGCCCGGGTGGGTTCACGACCGGTGGGCCAACCGTCCTCGGGGCCGCGGTCCCGGGGTTCCCGTCGGACCGGTCGTGGGTGCGGGTGCCGTCGAGCGGTATCAGTGCCTGTACGCGGAAACCGCCGGTCGGCCGGGGTCCCGTGCGCAGGGTGCCGCCGAGCACGGTGAGGCGTTCGCGCAGGCCCAGGAGGCCGCGGCCCGTACCGGCCGCCGCCGCGGGGGCGGGAGCGCCGCCGGTGTCCGTGATCTCCAGGCGGACCTCGGTGGGCGTGTGCTCGACGGTGACCCGTGTCCGGGCGCCGACGGCGTGCTTGACGGTGTTCGTCAGAGCCTCCTGGACGACGCGGTACGCGGCCAGGTCGGCGCCCGGAGACAGCGGGGACGGCGTGCCGGTGACGGTCAGCTCGACGGGGACGCCGGAGGCGCGGACACGGGAGGTGAGGGCCGGGAGCTGATCCAGTCCCGGCTGCGGCGCCAGCTCCGCGTCGACGGCCGGTCCCGGCCAGGAACCGGCCGTCCCCTCCCAGGCACCCGCCGGCCCGGCGACAGAACCCATGGCTCCCACCCCCGCCCCCACCCCCGGATCCATGTCGGGCATGGTCAACAGGCCCATCACATGCCGTAGTTCCGTCATCGCCGTGCGACCGCCCGCCTCGACGGCGAGGAGGGCCTCGCGCGCCCGGTCGGGGGCGAGGCCCATCACCTTGCGTGCCGCGCCCGCCTGGATCACCATCACGCTCACATGATGGGTGACGACGTCGTGCAACTCCCGTGCGATGCGCGCCCGTTCGTGCTCGACCGCGAGCCGTGTCGCCGCTTGCTGCTGTTCCTGGAGGGCGTGCGCGCGCTGCTTCCAGAGGTGGATCGCGTTGGCGCCGAGCCCCACGCCGAGCAGCAGGAGGAACGGGATCACGCCCGGGGTGACGGACGGCAGGTTCTCCTCGGCGAGGACCGCGACGAGGGCGGCGCCCGCGACCAGGCTGGTGAGCGCGGGAAACCGGTACGGGCTGTGGACGGCGGCGCTGTAGGCGGCCACCAGGCACGTCAGGAACGTGTACCCGGTCGTGCCGCCCGACCCCAGGCGCTGGTTGAACAGCAGCGTCGTGACGATCACCGCCCAGAACGCGGTCAGCGGGTAGCGGCGCCGTACCAGCAGGGGCAGTGCGGTCAGGGCGGCCAGGAGCAGCTGCCAGGTGTGGGGGGCGCCGAGGTCCTGCGTCAGGTACGGAGGGGCGGGCAGGGGCGGAGGCGGCGGCACCTCCGGACCGCCCCCCTGCACCGGCGCCACCCCCTCGTACGGCGGCCGCGTCACCGCGCTCACCCCCTGCGACACTGTGGCCCCCACCGTGCAGGCGGCCAGGAGGAGCGCCAGCGACGCGTCGGCCGTCCACATCCAGCGGGACGGGCGGGGCAGCGGGCCCGCGCTCCGCGACAGGGACGACAGGCCGCCCCGCCAGGGCCCCGAGAGGGCCGCCCACGCCCGCGCCGCCGCCCGTACGGCCACCGCCCCTACCGCCTTCGTCCGTGCCTCCCCGCCACCCATGCGGTCAGTGTGGCAAGCGGCGACGGCCGTCACATCCGTCGTGGTGGGGACGGGCCGTACATCGTCCGCGTACATCTCCGGGATGACGTGTGCCCGGGGTCCGTCCGGTACGGCAGAGGGGTCCGCCTTCGCGGGTGACGACCCGGCGCGGAGCCGTCCCTAGCGTCGGGGGCCACACGTCGACCACTCAGCTGGGGAGGCTCCGTGGCCATGACCACGAACCCGTCCGCCGCCGCGCCCACCACCGCCGCGCCCGTCATCGACCTCCGTGAGGTGAGCAGGGCGTACGGCGGTGAGGGGCCGCCGGCGCTCGACGGCGTCTCGCTGAGGGTGCGGGCCGGGGAGGCGGTCAGCGTCGTCGGGCCGTCCGGGAGCGGCAAGTCGACGCTGCTCAATCTGATCGCCGGGCTGGACCGGCCCGGCGCGGGGACGGTCACCGTCGACGGAGTGCGGGTGGACCGGCTGAGCGAGACCGCGTCGGCGCGGTACCGGCGGGCCAAGGTCGGCATGGTCTTCCAGTTCTTCCATCTGCTGGACGACCTGACCGTCGCCGACAACGTGCTGCTCCCGGCCCAGCTGGCCGGCCTGGCCAAGGCCGAGGCGCGCCGCCGTGCCGCGGGCCTGCTGGAGTACCTCGGCATCGACCGGCACGCCGACGCGTATCCCGGCAGGCTGTCCGGTGGCGAACGGCAACGGGTCGCCGTGGCCCGCGCGTTGATGAACCGCCCGGCCCTCCTCCTCGCCGACGAGCCCACCGGCGCGCTCGACTCCGCGTCCGGCGACGACGTCCGTGCCCTCCTCACCGAACTCAACGCGGACGGCCAGACGATCGTCCTCGTCACCCACGACCTGCGCCTGGCCGCATCCTGCGCCGGCCGGACGGTGGAGCTGGTCGACGGGAGGGTCGTACGCGACACGGCGAACGCGGGCGGCCGACCCGGCGGCTCCGGCGCTCCCGGCGCCACGGCGGTGCGGCCGTGAGCGCCCTCGGCCGGGTCGTGCGGGCCGGGGTGGGCCGACGGCGGGTGCAGACCGTGGTGATGGTGCTGACCACGCTGATGGCCGTCACCGCGTCGGTCCTCGCGGCCGGGCTCCTCGCTGCCGCGCGGGCCCCCTTCGACCATGCCTTCGCGGAGCGGAGCGGCGCCCATCTGGCCGCGCAGTTCGACGGCACGAAGGTGACGGCCGCACGGCTCGCGGCGACCGCCGGCGCGCCCGGTGTGACCGCCGCGGCCGGGCCCTTCCTGACCCTCTCGGTACGGCCCCGCACGGTCACGGGGTCCGACTTCGTGCCGGCCGGAGTGGATCTGCCGCCGCTGACCGTCGCCGGGCGAAAGACCGCGGGCGGAGCCGTCGACGAGGTCGACGTGATCGAAGGCTCCTGGGCCACCCGCCCGGGCCAGATCGTGCTGGCCGCCGACGAGAGCCCCCTGCGGCCGGGCGCCCGTCTGGCCTTCCCCGACGCCCCGGGCGGCCCGACGCTGACCGTCGTCGGTATCGCCCGCTCGGTGACCGCCACGGCCGACGCCTGGGTGAGCCCGGCACAGGCCGAGGCGCTGGCGGGGGCGTCGGCGGGAGCGCCGGCGGGAGCGCCGGCGGGCAGGGGGACGACGGAGCGCGGCAACGGCGCCGGCGGTGAGATCCGGGAGCCCGCTTCGGCCTCGTACGCCATGCTCTACCGCTTTCGGCACGCCGCCACCGGCGCCGAAGTGGCCGAAGGGCGGGCCGCGATCGTGGCGGCCGTGCCGGAGGGGGCGATGAGCGGGGCGCGGTCGTATCTGACGGTGAAGCAGGAGGAGACGGCGAACGCGATGGCGTTCGTGCCGTTCCTGGCGGCCTTCGGGGTGCTCGGACTGTGTCTGTCGGTGCTGGTGATCGGGATCGTGGTCGGCGGGGCCGTGGGGGCGGCCACCCGGCGGATCGGCGTCCTCAAGGCGCTCGGGTTCACGCCCGCGCAGGTCGTCCGGGCGTATGTGGCCCAGGCGTTGGTACCGGCGGTGGTCGGCTGTGTCCTCGGGGTGGCGCTCGGCAACGCGCTGGCGGTGCCGCTGCTTGCCGAGGCGGGGGAGGCGTTCGGGGCGCCGGCCGGGGGAGTCCCGCTGTGGGTGGACGTCGTGGTGCCCGGCGCCGCGCTCGCCCTGGTCGCGGGTGCCGCCGTGGTGCCCGCGCTGCGTGCCGGGCGGCTGCGGACCGTGGAGGCGATCGCGGTCGGGGGCGGGTCCCGGGGCGCCGGGCGCGGGGGGCCCGGACGCGTGCGGCCGGTACGGCGGTTCACGGCGGCCCGGGTGATGGCGCGGCTGCCGGTGCCGAGGGCGGTCGGGCTCGGGCTGGCGCACCCCTTCGCCCGGCCGGCGCGGTCGGCGACGGTGGCCGCGGCGGTCGCCTTCGGCGCCGTCTCCGTCACCTTCGCCGTCGGGCTCGCGCTGACGCTGGGCGCGGTCCAGGAGGGCCGCAGACTCGACTCCGCCGGATCGGTCGTGGTCGCGGCCGGCGGCGAGCAGGGGCCGCCCGGTGCCGAGGTGGTACGGGCGGACGGCGGCGCCCCGGCCGAGAAGGCCGATCCACGGGCCGTGGCCGCCGTGCTGCGCGCACAGCAGGGCACCGGCCGGTTCTACGGCACCGCCCAGGCCCAGGTGAGCGCGTCCGGGATCACCGGTGCGACGACCGTCGTGGCGTACGCGGGCGACTCGGCGTGGGGCGCGCCCGGACTGGTCGCGGGGCACTGGCTCGACGGGCCGGGCCAGGCGGTGGTGACCTCGCGGTTCCTGGCGGCCGCCGGGATCGGGGTCGGGGACACGGTGACCCTCACCGAGGGGGGCCGCCGGGCCACCGTACGGATCGTCGGCGCGGCCTTCTTCACCGAGGGCCGGGGCATGCCCCTGCTCACCTCGACCGAGACCCTCACCGAACTCGGGCTCGGTACAAGGGCGGTGCCGGGGCGGTACCACGTGCGGACCGAGGGAGGCACCGATCAGGCGGCCTACCTGGACGCGCTGAACCGCGCGTTCGACGAGGCCGGCGTGGGTGCCGTCGCCCGTGCCGAGACGGCCGGCTCCTCCAGCGTGATCGTGGCCATGGACGCGCTGATCGGGATGCTCACGCTGATGCTGGTCGTGGTCGCCGGGCTCGGTGTGCTCAACACGGTCGTCCTCGACACCCGCGACCGCGTCCACGACCTCGGGGTCCTCAAGTCCCTGGGCATGACGCCCCGCCAGACCGTCGCCATGGTCGTCACCTCCGTCGCCGGGGTCGGCCTGCCGGCCGGGCTGGTCGCGGTGCCGGCGGGGATCGCGCTGCACCGGGCCGTGGTCCCGCTGATGGGCGACGCCATCGGCATGACCCTCCCGGCCACGAACCTCGCCGTGTACGACGGCCCCGTACTCCTGTCCCTCGCGCTGGGCGGGCTGGTCATCGCGGTGGCGGGGGCGCTGCTGCCGGCGAGCTGGGCGGCACGGGCGGGCACGGCCACGGCGCTGCGGACGGAGTGAAGCGAAGGGCCCGGGGCCCGCCCTGGCCTGCCCTGCCCGGCCCCGGTCGCGCTCCCGCCTGGCCTCGGCCTTGGCTCCGCTCCGGCCCTGGCGTTGGCTCCGCTCCGGCCTGGCCTGGCCCTGGCTCCGCTCCGGCCTGGCCTGGGCCCCGCTCCGGCCTGGCCCCGCTCCGGCCCCCTCCGGGCCCGCCCTGCCCCGCCGCGGGGCCGTGCACGGGCGGGCACGGCCACGGCTGCGGGACGGAGTGATGTAAAGGGGCCGGGGCCCGGCCCGGCCCAGGCCCAGGCCCAGCCCAGGGCCCAGCCCAGGGCCCGGCCCAGGCCCAGGCCCAGGCCAGGCCAACCCAGGCCAGGCCCAGCCAGGCCCGGGCCCGGCCCTGCTACGGCCGGGCCCTGGCCCTCGGCCTCGCTCCAACCCGGCCCCGGTCCGCCCCGGCCCCGCCGCCGGGCCACCCGAGAGAGAGCGCCTGCGTGGGCCGTCCGACGGGACGTCCGAGGGGACGCGAACCGAATGTTGTCCGCACTCTTACCTTGCCTGGTTCCCCCCTGTCCCTCGCCTGTACCCGCGCTGTCCGGCCGGACCGGACAGTGGTGTCCGGCACCCGTCGGAGCACCTGTCGGAGCACTCGGCGGCCCGCGACCGCGAGGTGACCGTCGTGGAGGAGTGACCTCGCGGTTCCGGGATCCGGGGCCAGGGGTCCGCGTCGCGGAGTCCGCGCACCGGGCCCGGGATCACGGAAGACGCCCCGCGCACCCACGAAGTGCGCGGGGCGTCCGCGCCCCGCCCGCCCTCACCGGCCGTCCGCTCACCCGCCCACCAGGTCAGCGCCTCGCCCTCCCCGCCCGCTCCCCCCACCACCCCGACCGCTTCAATCGGCGTAGGGGGCAAGGGCGTTGACCCGCCCCGAGAGCACCAGCAGAATGACCCCGCACGCGCTTGAGAGCGCTCTCAGAACGCGGCTCCGGGCGCGCCCTCAGGCCCGCACTTCCAAGGGAGACCCATGACCGGCAGCATCGACAGCACCGGCATGACCGGCGCGACCGGCAGACCAGACCCGGCACCGGCGTTCGGCCGCCGGGCGCTCCTCGGCACCGGCCTCGGGGCCGCCGCGGCGCTCGTCGCCGCCGGCTCCGGCCCGGCCCAGGCGGCGCCGAACGCGGCGCCCCACACGGTGTCCGAGGCGGCACCACGGACGTCCGGGACCTCGGCCCGGCGGCGCGGCCAGGCTTTCCTCGCCGCCGCCATGGACGCCTACCCCGACCACGGCGCCGTCCGGCTGACCCAGAGCTACACCGACCAGGCGGGCCTGTTCAGCACGGCGTTCACGTACGACAACGCGCTCGCGATCCTCGCCCACCTCGCCGTGCGCACGGCGGACGGCCGGGCCAGGGCCGTGGCGCTCGGGGACGCCCTGATCTACGCCCAGGAGCACGACCCGGCGTACGACGACGGCCGACTGCGCCAGGCGTACAACGTCGGGCCGTACGTCTACTACGACGGCGTACCGCAGCCGGACGGCTTCGTGCGGGCGGACGGCACGGCCAACGTCGGCACCCAGTTCGGCTTCACGGGGACGGCCGTGGGGGACATGGCCTGGGCGGGCATCGCGCTGAGCGCGCTGGCCCGGCGCACCGGGGCCCGCCGGTTCCTCGCCGCCGCGGTCCGGATCGGGCAGTGGATCGAGCGGACCGGCCGTACCGACGAGCCCCTCGGCGGGTACAAGTTCGGTGTGAACGGGGCGAACGAGAAACTGCCGTTCACCTCTACCGAGCACAACACCGACCTGGTCTGCCTGTTCGGACGCCTCGCCCGGCTCACCGGCGACCGGGTGTGGGGCGAGCGGCGCGCGCGGGCCGAGGCCTTCGTGCGGCGGATGTGGGAACCGTCCCGGGGCTCGACGGGAGGGTATTTCTACACCGGCACCAACGACGGGGTGAGCGTCAACAAGTCCCCGATCCCCGAGGACACCCAGACCTGGACCCACCTCGCGCTCGACTCCCGCCGGTACGCCCGCTCCCTCGACTGGGCCGCCCGGGAACTGGCCGTCCTCGACCACGCCGAGCGCCGCAACAGCACCGTGCCGGCCGGGCAGTCGTACGAGGGCGTCACCTTCAGCTCCGCCAGTCTCCTCGCGAACGAGGACGCGCCCATCGCCGAGTTCCAGCCCCGGCCGAACCGCAACGGGGTCTGGTTCGAGGGCACCGCCCACCTCGCCCTCGCCCTGCGCGACCGGGGCGCGCGCGGCGACGAGGCCCGCGCCCGGCGCCTCCTGGCCTCCCTCGAAAGCGCCCAGGACCACCTCGGCGCCGCCCAGACCGTCGGCGGCCGCGCCCTCCCGGCCCGCTCCGGCATCGTCTCCGCCAGCAGCCCCCTCGACACGGGCTTCGGCTTCGGCTACTACCCGTACCGGCACACGGGCGCCACGGCCTGGTACCTGATGGCGGCGGCGCGCTCGAACCCGCTGGGGGTCTGACACCCACGCGCGGTCGGCGGCGGGGGAGGGAGCGGAGGCCGGTCGCCGCCCCCCTTTTCGCGGAGTTGGTGCGAAGGCCCCTACGTGAACGGCTAGCATCCCGGCCGTAAACATGCGGTGGAAAACGGCATGGGGCCGACGGCCCTCGGTGGTCGGCCTTCGGTGGTCGGCCGTCGGCCGTCGGTCGTCCGTGGTCGTGGACAGGATGGGGTGGGTGTCGTGGTGGAGGCCGGGCCGCGGGTCGCTGTGGCCGTGGTGACGATGGGCAATCGGCCCGCCGAGGTGGACGCGCTGCTCGCCTCCGTGGCCAAGCAGGACGTCGCGCCCGCACGGATCGTCGTCGTCGGGAACGGCTGTCCCCTCCCCGAGTTCGCCGAACGGCTCGGCCTGCCCGGCGAGGTCACGCTCATCGAGGTGGACGAGAACCTCGGCTGCCCCGGCGGCCGGAACGTGGCCCTGGAACGGCTGCGGGAGTTCGGTGACGTCGACGTGGTCGTCGAGCTGGACGACGACGGCCTGCTCGTCGACGCCGATGTGCTGCGCCGCGTACGGGACCTGTACGCCGCCGACCCGCGCCTCGGCATCGTCGGCTTCCGCATCGCCGACGAGCACGGCGAGACCCAGCGGCGGCACGTCCCGAGGGTCGGCGCCAAGGACCCGATGCGCGGCGGCCCGGTCACCGGATTCCTCGGCGGCGGACACGCCCTGTCCATGGCCATGCTCGGCGAGACGGGCGACTGGGCCGCCGAGTTCTTCTTCGCGCACGAGGAGACCGACCTGGCCTGGCGGGCGCTCGACGCCGGCTGGACCGTGCTGTACGCCCCCGAGCTGCTGCTCCAGCACCCGAAGACCTCACCCGCCCGGCACGCCATCTACTACCGCGTCAACGCCCGCAACCGCGTCTGGCTCGCCCGCCGCCGCCTCCCGCTGCCGCTCATCCCCGTCCACCTGGGCGTGTGGGTGCTCATCACCCTGCTGCGGACACGCTCGGCGGGCGGCCTGAAGGCGTGGTTCGGCGGCTTCGTGGAGGGCTGGCGCGAGTCGGGCGGCGCACGCCGGCCCATGAGCTGGCGGACGGTCTGGCACCTCACGCGGCTGGGACGACCGCCGGTCCTCTAGGGCCCCGGAGCAACGGGCCCGCCCGGCCACCGTGTTCGGCCCGGCCCGCCCCGCGACACACGAATGCCCCGGTCGTTCACCTCCACCGACCGGGGCACAGCGCTTTGTGCGGTTCCCGGATCCGGCAGCGGCGGCGGCACTCCCCCGAGCTACGCGTCTACGCGTGCGCCGTCGCCGCCGGATCCGATGAAGTGATCACATCAGGTCCCGCCAACGGATCGCTAACATGAGCCCAACGGTTCCACGAGGAGCCGTACGGGAGCGGCGGCGGGTCGCCGCGGGGCGGACCCGGAACGACGGTGCGGAAAGGCAGCGGCGGTTCTATGCGGGACGGGCTGCGGTTCGGACTGCTCGGTCCGCCGGTCCTGTACGGGGCCGGGGCAACCGGCGGCGCCGTACCCGCCGGTGACGGCCGCCCCGGTGGCCCGACCGCCGGCGACGCCGGCCCCGCACACGGCGGCGTACGGTCCGTCGGCAGCGCAAAGATGCGGGCCCTGTTCGTGGCGCTGCTGCTCGAACCCGGGCGGATCGTCTCCGTCGACACCCTCAAGGACGTGCTCTGGGACGCGGCGCCGCCCCCCTCCGCGCAGGCGTCCCTGCACAACCATGTGACGCGCCTGCGGCGGCTGTTGGACGATCCTGAGCGGCTGCGCGCGATTCCGCCGGGCTATCTGCTGCGGGTCGACGACGGCGAGCTGGACGTCCGTGTCTTCGAGGCCCACGCCCGCGCCGCGCGCGCCGCCCACGCCGAGCGGGACTGGGCCCGGACGGTTCGCGAGTGCGCCGCCGCCCTGGCCCTCTGGCGTGGAACCCCGCTCGGCGGACTGCCGGTCGAGGAACCGCGCGCCCAGGCCTTCGTCCAACGTCTGCAGGAGGCACGGCTGTTGCTGCTGGAGCGACGGTACGAGGCCGAACTCCACCTCGCGGCCCGTACGGCGGGCCAGGACGCCACCGGGGCGCACGCGCTCGGCGCACTCGCCCCCGAACTCACCGCCCTCGTCGCCGAGCACCCCCTGCGCGAGGCCTTCCACCGCCTCCTCATGCTCGTCCTGCACCGCACGGGCCGTCAGGCCGAGGCGCTGGCCGTCCACCGGGACCTCCGGGCCCGCCTCCTGGACGAACTCGGCGTGGAACCGGGCCCGGCGGTACGCGACGCCCACGTGGAGATCCTGCGCGACCACACCGAGGAGGCCCCGGGGACCCCGACCGAGGACGCCCCCGCCGACACCCCGCCCCGCCCCGCCCAACTCCCGCCGCCGCCCGCGCACTTCACAGGCCGGGAGGAGGCGCTGGCGGAGCTGCGGCAGGCACTGGGGAGGGGCCCGTACGAAGCCTCGGGGACCGTCGTCATCAGCGGCATGGCGGGCGTCGGCAAGAGCGCCCTCGCCCTCCACCTCGCCCACGAACTCGCCGACCGCTTCCCCGACGGCCAGCTCTACATCAACCTCCACGGCGCCACCCCGGGCATGACCCCCCTCACCCCCGCCCAGGCCCTCGCCGCCCTGCTCCGCGACCTCGGCACCGCCCCGCGCCGCATCCCCGAACACCCGGACGCCGCAGCCGCGTCACTCCGTTCGACGCTCGCCCCGACCCGCACCCTGCTGGTGCTGGACGACGCCGCGAACGCCGCCCAGGTGCGCCCCCTGCTCCCGGCAGGCGCCGGCTGCGCGGTCATCGTGACGAGCCGTTCCCCGCTCACCGCCCTGGACGGCGCCCACCGCCTCCCGCTCGCCCCGCTGTCGGACGACGAGAGCGCGGCCCTGCTGCGCGCCGCCTCCGGCCGGGCGGCGGGCCTGGACGCCACGCACCCCCTCGTCGCACTCACCGGCCGCCTCCCGCTCGCCCTCCGCGTCGTCGCGGCCCGTCTCGCCGCCCGCCGCGCGCTCACCCCGGACGCCCTGGCCGGCCAACTGACCGCCACGGAAGGGCGGCTGCACCACCTCGAATACGACGACCTGAGCGTCCGCCGCTCCCTCGCCGTCGCCCACGAGGCCCTGCGCGCCTCCGAGCGCGAGGCCGACCGCGACGCCGCCCACGCCCTGCGCCGCATCGGCGCCCTCGACCTGCCCGCGTACGGCGCACCGCTCCTCGCCCGCCTCACCGGCACGGACGAGTTCCGCGCCGAGACCGCCCTCGACCGCCTCGTCGACGTGGCCCTCCTCGACGAGACGAGCTACGGCCGGTACGTCCCCCACGACCTCGTACGCCACTTCGCCCGCGAACTCGCCGGCACGGCCGACACCACCGAGGCCGTCGGGCAGGCCCTGCGCTGGTACGCGGCGCGCGCCCGCCAGAGCCTGCTGGTGCTGCTCCCACCCGGCTACGAACGCGACGAACGCCTGCGGACGACGGCGCCCACGGCCGAGCCGGAGCCCACGGAACCGCCCTTCGCCTCCGCGGAGGAGGCCTTCGCCTGGGGCGACCGCGAACTCCCCAACATCGTCGCCCTGGTGGAACGCGGCGGCGGACCGGCGGCGGCACTCGTGCCCGGCCTCGTCCGCCATCTCTTCCCCTATCTGCACCGGGGCGGCCGGCTCGCCGAACTGGACGTGCTCGGACGACTGGCCCTGCACGCGGCGCGCTCGCTCGGGGACGCCGAGGCCGAGGCGTTCGCCCTGACCGACCGGGCGGGCCTGCACTTCATGTCCGGCCGGGCCTCGGAGGCGCTCGCCCTCAACGACGAGGGGCTCAGGCTGTGGCGGCGGCTCGGGGTCGTGTCGTGCGTACGGCGCTGCCTGAACAACCGGGGGCTCGTCCTGGAGAGCCTCGGCCGGTACGAGGAGAGCGAGGAGACGCTGCGGCAGAGCCTGGAGCTGTCCCGGCAGCTCGGCGACCCGTACGGCGAGGCGGTGACCTTCAGCCACCTCGGCAACCTCTACAAGCACACCGACGCACGGGCCGCCATCGCCCACCACGAACGGAGCCTGGCGCTGGGCGAGATCGCCGACAGCCTCGTCGTCCGGCACACCGCGCACTGCAACATCGGCTACGCCCACCTCCGGCTCGGCGAACCGGCCGCCGCCGTACAGCACTTCGAGCAGAGTCTGCGCATCCTCGGCGACGACGAGGACTGGCAGGGCGAGTCGAAGTCCCGGCTCGGCCTGGTACGGGCCCTGCGCGAGCTGGGCCGGCCGGAACGCGCGTCCCACGAGTGCGCCCTCCTCCTCGACCTCGCCGAACGCCGCGCCGACCAGTACGCCGTCGGTCTCGCCCGCCACCAGCGCGGGCTGCTCCTGCGGGCGCGGGGGCGCGTGGAGGAGGCGTACCGCGAGTGGGAGCGGGCCCGGGCGATCCTGGACGGGACGGACTCGCCGGTGGCGGTGGAGCTGCGGGAACTGCTGAAGGACCGCGCCCGGTGAGGGGCGCCGCCGGCCCCGCTCACGTCCTCACTTCGCGTCCGCGTAGCACTCCACCACCGCCGTGGTGAACGGGAACCGCACCGGCGTCTCCCCGAACGTCAGACGTCCCGACAGCTCCGACGCCTCACGGATCGCCGCCACGACGGCGTCCGCCTCGTCGGCCGGACAGTGCACGATCACCTCGTCGTGCTGGAAGAAGACCAGCTCGGCGGCCATCCCGTCGAGGGCGCGGCGGAGTGCGGCGAGGAGGAGCAGGGTCCAGTCGGCGGCGCTGCCCTGGACGACGAAGTTGCGGGCGAACCGGCCCCGGGCGCGGGAGTTGGTGGAGGCGTACCCGGGCACCCACTCGCCGCCCTCCTGCCCCTGGCCCTGTTCCGCCGATTCGAGGTCGGTCTCGGCCTGGGGGATGCCCGCCTCCTCGCCCGCCGCGTCGGAGGCGCCGGCCGCCGGCGGGCACGTACGCCCGAGCCAGGTCCGTACGAGGCGTCCCTCCTCGCCCGCGCGGGCCGCGTCGTCGACGTACCGCACCGCGCGGGGGAACCGGCGGCGGAGCGCGGCGAGGTTCTTGAGGCCGTCCCCGGACGTCTGCCCGTACACGGCGCCCAGCACGGCGAGCTTGGCCTGCGCGCGGTCACCGGAGAAGGCGCGGTCGGAGACGGCCTGGTAGAGGTCGCCGGGGCGCCCGGCGACCTCCATGAGCCCGGGGTCGCGGGAGACGGCGGCCAGCACCCGGGGTTCCATCTGGTCGGCGTCGGCGACGACGAGCCGCCAGCCGGGGTCGGCGACACAGGCGCGGCGGATCACCTTCGGGATCTGGAGGGCGCCCCCGCCGTTGGTGACCCAGCGCCCGGTGACGGTGCCGTGCGCGAGGAACTCGGGCCGGAACCGCCCGTCCCGGACCCAGTCCTGCAGCCAGGACCAGCCGTGGGCGACCCAGATGCGGTAGAGCTTCTTGTACTCCAGCAGTGGCTTCACCGCCGGATGGTCGACGCTCTCGATCTCCCAGCGGCGGGTGGACTTCACCCGTAGTCCCGCCTGGGCGAAGGCCTTGACGACGTCGGCGGGCAGATCGGGCCGCACGCGCCGCCCGAAGGCCTGCGACACCTCCTCGGCGAGTTCGGCGAGCCGGCGGGGTTCGCCCCCGCCCGCGTACCGCTCGCCGAGCAGCTCGCGCAACACCTCCCGGTGCACGTCGGCCCGCCACGGCAGCCCCGCCCGGTTCATCTCGGCGGCGACGAGCATCCCGGCCGACTCGGCGGCGGTCAGCAGCCGCATCCGCTCCGGGTGCGCGGTGGCGTCGTGCCGGCGCTGCTGGTCCGCGTACACCTCGACGAGGTCGGCGAGCGGGACGTGGACCGGCCGGGGCTCGAAGAGGGACGGCTGGGCGCCGGGATCGGCCGAGCGCAGGGGCGGGTCCGGCGGAACGGGGCCGTGCCGGAGGCGGGCGAGCGCGGCGGCGGCGGAGCGGGGCTCCCCGAGCCGCCCCTCGTGCCCCAGCAGCAGACTCTCGGCGTCCTCCACGTCGTAACACCGCTCCACGCGGACGCCGTCGGCCAGCAGCCGGGGATAGATCTCGGCGGTGGACCGCCACACCCACCGCCCGACGTCCGCCCGCCGCCGCACGGCCCCCGCCAGGTCGGACTCCCGTGTCACCGGGCCCGCGAGCAGCCCGTCGACCCCGAGGGGGGCGACCTCCACGCCACCGTCCTCGGCCGGAGCGAGCGCCCACCGGTCGGTCATGGGTGCGAGTGTGACAGGGGGGTCTGACAATGGGGCCGAGCCGAGGGCGGGGCGGCTCTGTCGGCGACCCCTACGCGTCCCCCGGGCCCTCGCCCGGGCCCTCGCCCGGGCCCTCGCCCTGCCCCTGTCCCTGCACGATCGAGCGCAGTGCCTCGGACACGTCCGCCTCCGTGGCCTCCTTGGTCACGCCGAGGCCGCTCAGCACGCCCTGTCCGTTCTCGAACTCCAGCAGGGCGAGCAGGATGTGCTCCGTGCCGATGTAGTTGTGGCCGAGGCGGAGGGCCTCGCGGAACGTGAGTTCCAGGACCTTCTTGGCGTCGGGGCCGTAGGGGATGAGTTCGGGCACCTCGGGGGAGGCCGGCGGCAGGGTGGCCGTGGCGGCCCGCCGTACGGCCTCGGGGGAGGCGCCCTGGGCGACGAGCGCCTTGGCGGCGAGTCCCTCCGGCTCCGCGAGGAGGCCGAGGACGAGGTGGGCCGGCAGCCCCTCGACGGCACCGGCGGCCTTGCCCTCGTTGTGCGCGGCGGCGACCACGTTCCGGGCGCGCGGGGTGAAGCGGCTGAACCCCTGGCTGGCGTCGAGGTCGTTCTCGGCCTTGGGCACGAACCGCTTCTGCGCGGCCTGCCGGGTCACCCCCATGCTCTTGCCGATCTCCGTCCAGGACGCGCCCGAACGCCGGGCCTGGTCCACGAAGTGGCCGATGAGGTGGTCGGCCACCTCGCCGAGGTGGTCCGCGGCGATCACCGCGTCCTGGAGCTGGTCGAGGGGTTCCGGGTGCACCTTCTTGATGGCGTCGATGAGTTCGTCGAGACGGATGGACGCGGTGGCTCGCGGGTTCGTCGTCATGTGTCAACCCTAGGTTGACACCGCGCCACTGTCAACCTTCGGTTGACAGTGGTCGCGCACCGCAGGTGATCGTCAACTCCGTTCCCCCGCTCGGCTGTTGACGCCCCCTCACCGCCCCGCCCGGCCGACCGCCCCGCCGGCCGCCACCACCGCCACGACCCCGCACGCCCCCACGCACGCCCCGACCACCTCCCAGGGCACGCTCACCCCCACCGGCGCCGACAGCACCCCCAGCGCAGCCGCCACCCCCGCCAGGTTCACCACCGTGACCGCCGCTCCGAGCGCCACCCCCACCAGGACCGCGACCAGCGCCTCGCCCACCACGACCACCCGCACCTGCCCCCGGGTGGCCCCGGCCAGTCGCAGCGACCGCAGCTCCGCGCCCCGCGCCGACGTGGCCATCACCAGCGTCCCCGCCAGCGAGATCGCCGCGTACACGAGCGCGATCCCCAGCACCACGAGAAACCCGAGCCGGGTGTGTGCCCTGGTGCCGGGACGGTTCGCCGCGAGCCACTCCTCGGCCGGCCGCACGGTCGCACCGGTCCCGGCCGCCGCCCTCTCCAGCGCCGCCGCGACCCCCGCCCGGTCCGCCCCGCCGTCCACCCGCACCTCGGCCCGGTCCACCACCGCGCCGCCGGCGTTCGCGGACGTCACATACGCCCCGTTGTCCCCGGTCCCCCGCGCGAGCACCGCCGCGATCCGCAGCCGCACGGGACGCCCGTCCCCGAGCCACACCCGCACGCGGTCCCCCACCTCGTGCCGCTCCCACTCCTCGTTCACGACGATCGACCGGTCGTCGAGATCGCGCACGTCTCCGGCGACCACCGGCAGTCGCGACACCGCCGCGAAGGCCGGCACGTCCGTCACCGCCCGCGCCTCGGAACGCACCAGCGCGCTCCCCTCCTCCACCACGTACACGGCGGTGGAGGCCGACCCGGCCACGGTCGTCCCGCGCACCCTCCCGCCGCCGGCCGACCGTCCCTCACCCGTCACCACGACGTCCGCCCGCGCACCCGTCACGACGAAGTCCGCCCGCGTGCGCGCCTCCGCCTCCGCCCCCTTCGCCCGCGCCACCGTGCCCGCGGCCCCCAGCAGCGACCCGGCCAGCGCGACGGTCACCAGCACCGGCGCGGCGACGGCGGCGGTACGGCGTACCGACGTGGCCGCGTTCTCCCGGATCAGCAGCCCGGTGGCCCCGGGCAGCGCCGCGCCCAGCAGCCGTACGACGGGCCGGACGAGCAGCGGCGCGAGCGCGGCCGCCGCCGTGACGAGGAGCATCGGCTGCGTGGTGTACGTCTTCCGTTTCAGCAGGTCGGCGGGGTCGGTCCCGACCTTCCAGGCCAGCAGCCCCAGTCCGCCCGCCAGTAGGGCGGCACCGAGCACCCGGCGCGTCAGCGGCAGCACCCCCGTGTCCACGGACGCCTCGCGCAACGCCTCCGCCGGCCCGATCCGCCCCGCCCGCCGCGCGGCCGCCCAGGCCCCCGCGAGCGCCACCGACACGCCCGTCCAGAAGGCCACGTGGTACGGCCACACCACCGCGTCCGGCACCGCGAACCACGTCGGCGCGACCCCGCCGTCCACCAGCTCCCGTACCAGCACGGGCGCCCCCCACGCCCCCAGCGCGCACCCCGCGCCGGACGCCACGACCCCGACCGCCAGGGACTCCCCGAGCAGCAGCCGCCGCACCTGACCCGGTGTCGCGCCCGCCATCCGCAACAGCCCGAACTCCCGCCTGCGCAGGGCGACCACGAAGGCGAACGTCGAGGCCGTCACGAACACCGACACGAAGGTGGTGACCCCGCCGGCCGTGCCGAGCAGCGAGTTCACGGCGACCAACGCCTCCGCGTCCCGCTCGTGGTCGGGATCCACCTGCCGCCGCGCGTCCCCCGTCAGCACCCGCGCCCGGTCCCCGACCACCGCCCGTACGTCGGCGGCGGGCGCGTCCACCCCGACCGCGTCGGGGCCCGCCGAGCCCCGCCCGCCCCCGTCCGTCGTCACCGGCCCCAGCGCGCGCAGCTCCGCCACGAGCCGTTCGTCCACAGGGTGTGGATACGCCAGCCGCTGCGCCACCCGGGCCGTCCCCGGACCGCGCCGCACCTCGACCGTCAGCCTGTCCTGGCCCGCCACCACGACGGGGGAGGAACCGAAACGCTCCGGCGCACGCGCGGGCGGATCGAGCGTCGCCGCGAGTCCCAGCCCCATGGCGGTCATCACCCCGACCCCCAACGCCACGGCGACGAACGATCCGAGCAACGCGGCCCACCGCGTACGCAACGACGACAGGGTCAGCACGTCACACCCCCGACAGCGGCCTCGGCCGTGCCGCGCGCGGCCTGCTTCTCCAGCCCCGCCATACGGGCCGCCACCGCCTCCACCGAGGGCCGGGCCAGCTCTCCGCTCACCCGCCCGTCCACCAGGAACACCACCCGGTCCGCGTACGAGGCGGCCACCGGATCGTGCGTGACCATGACCGTGGTCTGGCCCTCCCGGTCCACCAACTCCCGCAACAGGCACAGCACTTCACGGCTGGTCGTGGTGTCGAGCGCCCCGGTGGGCTCGTCGCCGAACAGGACCGCCGGGCGGGTGATCAGGGCCCGGGCCAGGGCGACCCGCTGCTGCTGGCCGCCGGACAGCTGGGCCGGCCGGTGCCCGGCCCGCTCGGCCAGCCCCACCCGGGCCAGCGCCTCGCGCACCGCCCCGCGCGCGGGCCGCCGTCCGGCGAGCCGCAGCGGCAGGGCGACGTTCTGCGCGGCGGTGAGCGAGGGGAGCAGGTTGAACGCCTGGAACACGAACCCGATCCGCTCCCGGCGCAGCAGTGTCAGCCGCCGCTCGCCCAGCCCGGCCAGCTCCACCCCGTCGACCCGCACCGTCCCGCCCGAGGGCCGGTCCAGCCCCGCCGCGCAACTCAGCAGCGTCGACTTCCCCGACCCCGAGGGCCCCATCACCGCCGTGAAGGTCCCGGCCCCGAAGTCGAGATCCACCCCGTCCAGGGCGACGACCTCCCCGTACGACCGCCGCAGGCCCCGTACGCGCACGGCGGCGCCCCCCGCCGCTTCCTCCGGTGCCGCTGCTTCCGCTCTATCTGTCGTGGTCATGCCTCCAGCGAACCGTCCGCGCCCCGCCCGCACACGACCACTGGAGGGTGTCCTCGGGGTAGGGCCCGCCCTACCCCCGGGGTGCCTCGTGACACGATCGAACACGTGAGTACGACCAGCACGGTGGAGCGCGCCTTCGAGGCGGCCCTCTACGCCGACACCGACGCCGCCCTCGACACCGGCGCCTCCCTGCTCGCCGCCGACCCCGCGGCCGACGGGGAACTGGCCCGGCGCGGACGGGAGTTCGTGGCCGGCGCCTGGCGGCGCGGCTGGCAGCCCGCCGACGTCGTACGGTTCGCGCGGCGCGAGCTGGAGGACGAGCACGTCACGCTCCTCGCACGGCTCGTCGTCGAGGAACACGAGGATGCATACGGCCGGGGGCGAACGGCCGGGCAGCGGCGGTCACCCGGCCCCCGCTGGGCCGCCCAGCTCGACGAGATCAGGGAGCTGACCACCCGCCCCACCCGCGCCGACCGCTTCTCGTACGCCACCACGGCCCTGGAGCTGTACCGCCTTCTCCTGCGGCTGCCCACCCTCGAACCCCTGGACCGCCCGCAGGAGACCGGCGGCGCGCAGAACTCGCCCCACCCGGAGTCCCGCATGCTCGGCCGGATCCGCGCGCTCCTCGCCAAGGCGGAGGCGACCGGGTTCCCGGAGGAGGCGGAGGCGCTCAGCGCGAAGGCGCAGGAGCTGATGGCGCGGCACAGCATCGACGAGGCGCTGCTGGCCGCCCGCGCGCACGGCGCGAACACGCCCGGCGCGTGCCGGATCGGCGTCGAGCCCCCGTACGAGACGGCCAAGGCGGTGCTCCTCGACGCGGTGGCGCGCGCCAACCGCTGCGAGGCCGTCTGGAACGCGGACCTCGGCTTCTCCACGGTCGTCGGGTTCGAGGCGGACCTGGAGGCGGTCGAACTGCTCCACACCTCGCTCCTCGTCCAGGCCACCACCGCGATGACGAAGGCGGAGGCGGCCCAGCGCAAATCCGGCCGCAAGCGGACCAAGACCTTCCGGCAGTCGTTCCTGGCCGCCTACGCCCACCGCATAGGGGACCGGCTCGCGGAGGTCGCCGAGGCCCAGGTCGCGGAGGCGCAGGCCGAGGGCGTGGGGGCGCACGGGGCGGGCGGCCCGCGGCCGGACCTGCTGCCCGTGCTCGCCGCACGCGACGTCGCCGTCCGCGAGCAGGTCGGCCGGATGTTCCCGGACACGGTCACCACCCGCGTGCGGGGCGTCAGCGACCTGGCCGGCTGGCAGCAGGGGGCGGCGGCCGCCGACCGCGCCCAGGTCGGGGCGCGGCCCCGGCTGCCGTCCTGAGCCGGAGCCGGAGCAGGAGCCGGGCGGGGCGGGGCGGCTCAGTCGCCGGCCGGCAGGAACGGTCCCACCGTCGCCTCCAGCGTGCTCTCGGACTCGACCGCGACCTCGGGGTCCGGCCACTTGAAGCTGCTGACCTTGGTGTCTCCGGGCAGGGTGAGCTTCACCGTGTCCACCGCGGCGCTCTTCTCCGCGTCACCGGCGACCCCGCGCACGTAGGCGATGGTGAAGGTCATCGACTGACCGCCCTCCAGCGTCACCTCGGTGTCCTGGGACGCGCCCTCCTGCGCCTTGAGCGCCCAGGACTTGTCGCCGGCGAACAGGTCGACCCCGGCGAGGCCCTTCAGCGTGCAGGCGGCGTCGCCCTTGTTGGTGACGGTGACCGGCACGGCGCCCTCGTCACCGGCGGCCGGCGCGGCACTGCTGGGCCCGATCTCGAAACCGGCCTGCGCGGCCGTGCAGGCGCCGCCCTTCGTGCTCTCGGGGGTGGCGGCACCGGTCTTGCCGTCCTCCCCGCCGTCACCTCCGTCACTCCCGCCACAGGCGGTCAGCGTGAGGGCGGCGAGGAGGGCGGCGGCGATGGCGGTCGGAGCGGTGCGCATGGAGTTCCCGGGGTGGTCGTGGCCGTGACTGTCACAGCACAGCCGGTGCAGAGTGAAGGGACGAACGGGCCGGGGAACTCGGAGGCTCCGCGGCCCGCCCTCCCTCACATGATCTACGATCCCCGCCCCACCGCAGGCCCGATCCGCAACCTGATCTACGACCCGGCGCTCGCGGTCGGCAGATCGGTGGGCAGGTCCGTCGGCAGCCCCGAGGGCAGGGACCCCCCGGCCTTCTGGAACGTCTCCTGCCCGACGTCGCCCTCCCAGGTGATCGTCAGCGCCTTGGAGCCGACCTTGTCCACCATGCCCTCGGTACGGGCGTCGCTGCCGTCCTGGCACTTGAGGCTGATCATCTGCATGTCCGCCTCGTCGGCGACCTTGCCGCTGCACACCGAGGTGCCCACGAAGACGGCGACCTCGTCGCCGTTGACGAACAGGGCGACCGCCTTGCCGTCGGTCGTGGCCAGCCAGTTGCCCTGCAGCTCGGTCGCGACGCCGGAGGAGCCCCGGGAACCGCCGCTGTCCGCGCTGTCGCTCGCCTTCGGTGCGGCCGACGACTCCTTGGCCTCGGGGTCGTCGCCGCCACCGCTGCATCCGGTCAGGACGAGCGCGGCCGCGAGCCCGGCCGCCGCGGCCGCGACGCGCACACCCCGCCGGGCGGAGGACGCCCTGGTCGTGGGCCTTGCCGTAGTCGCCGTAGTCACTGGAGATCTCCCAAAGCCGTGGCCGATTCCGGTCGCCGCAGCGACAGCGGCAAGCTACCAGCAGCGGCTGGGCACCGGACGGCCGGGAACTGTGAGAACCCCGAGAACGAGGGAGCACCAAGCACCGACGGCACCCCACCGCCACCGCGACGCCCCGGCACGGACCGAACCCGACGCCGCCCGCCTCGGCCCTTCAGGCCACCCCGGCGGGCGACCTGGCCGAATCCGCACCCCCGGAAAGGCGGCGGCCACGTGAGGCCGAGACGGAGCAGCCGCGCGACGCCGGTCGGCGCGAACGCCCGCCCCCCTGGCCGGCGACCGGCAGAGTTGATCCCGGCACCTGGCAGGACCCATGCCCTTGCGGCACCTGGCGGGACCCATGCGCTTGCGGCACCCGGCGAGACCCGCGCTCTTGCGGCACCCGGCAGGACCCGCGCCCCCGCGGCACCTGGCAGGACCCATGCCCTTGCGGCACCTGGCGGGACCCATGCGCTTGCGGCACCCGGCGAGACCCGCGCTCTTGCGGCACCCGGCAGGC